>JAOZVT010000672.1 GCA_025869455.1 Prosthecobacter sp. | reverse complement strand
TGGGGCCTAACAGAAGTTTGGGGAATGTTTTTCGGGCGCTGGCTGCATCCAAGGCAGCTAGTTGGGACCAAATTGCCGGGCTGTTGGCAGACGTTTCTGCTTTGCTGCCTACCGGCTTGGCTCCTGGAATCAAGGGTTTAAAAACAGGCGCTTTGGCAGGAGGGCTTTCGGCAAGACGGGTGACAGCAAAGCAGGCGGCGAGTTCCAAGTAAACGCGCTGTGTCGTGTCGCCAAAAGGGTCGTCGTGGCAGCCTGCGCAGTGGATGGATTCTCCGAGAAAGGCGCGTACCGATTCTGTGGACGTCACCTGCGCGCAACCAGAGTCTCTAAGGATGAATCCGGTGGCCGGGTTCTGTGCCAGGGTGCCTTCGGCGGTGAGCAGATCGGTCAAAATCTCGGGCCAGGGGCGGTCTTCACGGAAGGATTGGTGCAGCCAGTCAATGTAGGGTTGTTGGGATGTTCCCATGACTTCATCTTTCACTCTCAAGCCATCCGCCATGCGCAGGAAACGATAGTCTGCGGCAGCGGATTGGGCCTGGAAGCTGCTGATCGCACGCTCTCTTTTATCCGGCGTTGCATCGGTGAGGAAAGCCTTCAACTCAGTGGCGCTCGGCAGCCTGCCCAACACATCCACGGAAAGCCGACGCAGGAAGGTCGAATCATCGGCCACCGGTGGTATCGATGTCGGAGTAACAGGCGGGCGGGAGTTTTTTTGCTCCATTGCCAGTTCCATGGCCTGCTGCACTGCCAGCGCCCGCGTCAGCGCTGCATCCAGGCGGGCGGCAGCCGCTCGGGCTTCGGCATCAGGGGGCGCTGGCCCGTCCGTGAGGGTATTGCCTGCGAGGCTGGAGGTGAGAAAAAGACAGGCGGCAAAGATCCTCATGCTTCTAGCAACGGCCCTGCGGCACATCACTTAGAGATATTGCCGGGAATGAAGGGGATGGATAAGGAGAGCTGCAAAAAACAATGGCCGTGCTATTCTGGGACTCCGTGCAGCACGCTGTTATCCCTGACTTCACCATTCTGGATGAGACCGACGATTACATTGTCGTGAATAAACCTGCGCCTTTGCAGGTGCATCCGAGTACGCCGAATGGTAGCTGGACGCTCTGGCATGGGCTGAATGAACTGTTGATTTATGAACTGGCCAATGGGGGACAGATTTCCATCATCAATCGGTTGGATCGGGAGACGAGCGGGACGGTGCTGGTGGCTAAAAGTCAGCCTGCAGCGCGGAGGTTTGGGATCGCCATGCAGGAGCGACGCATTCACAAGGTCTATCTAGCGCTGGTCCATGGCTGGCCGACCTGGGAGAGCGTGGATCTAAACGCCCCCATTTTAAGGAAAGGAGACGTCACGGAATCTCCCATCTGGGTGAAGCAGATGGTGCATGATCAAGGGGTAGCCAGCCAGACCGGGTTCCGGGTTTTAGAAAAGGTCAGCCATGCACGAGTGGGGCCATTGACGCTGGTGGAGGCCACGCCCATCACGGGCCGCATGCATCAGATCCGGGTGCATTTGGCACATCTGGGGCACCCCATTTTGGGAGACAAGATCTATGGGGCGGATGAGCGTTGTTACCTGGATTTTATCGAAACAGGCTGGACCGCAGATTTGGAAAAGCGGCTGCATTTTTCCCGCCAAGCCCTGCACTCTCACAAGCTGGAGGTTCAGGAACCGGAAGGTGTGCTGCGGTGGACAGCTCCTTTGCCTGATGAAATGACACGCTGGATGCAGGGTGCTTAAACACACCCTAAGGCTCTAAATACACGGCTTTGTAGCAGCGGTGTTCCAGCAGTGAGGATTTCAGTCCTTTGACCTCGGGTCGGCTGAGGTGAGTGCGCACGTACCAGTAGAGCGGGATCATGGGCAGTTCATCCAGCAGCAGCGTTTCGGCTTCCGTGAGTAGCGCCATTCTTTTGGCGCTATCGCCTTCGCGTAGGGAGGCCTGCATGAGTTCATCGTAGCGTGGGTTGCTCCAGCCGGTGTTGTTGTTGCCATCGCCAGTCTGCCAGATGCTGAGGAAGGTGTAAGGGTCCAGGTAATCGCCGATCCAGCCAGCGCGGCAGAGATCAAAATCCAAGGTGCGCTGGCTTTCCAGATAGACGCCCCAGTCTTGATTGAGGACTCCTGCGGGGATGTGGAGGTTCTTTTTCCACATCTCTTGGATGGCCTCTGCAATGGTACGATGAGACTCCATCGTATTGATGAGGATATCAAATTTCGGGAAGCCCTTGCCGTCTGGGTACCCTGCTTCGGCTAAAAGGCGGCGGGCTTCTTCGGGGTTAAATTTCAGCAGCCCTGGGGTTTCGTAGCCTTCACCTGCACCTGGCGGGGTGAAGCCGATGGCTGACTTTTGCCCTCCTCGTAAGACATTGTTGATGAGGGTTTCGCGATCAACCGCCAGCGCGAGCGCTCTACGCACGCGCTTGTCGTTAAAGGGTGGTTTGGTGACGTTGATCCGATAGAAATAAGTGCCTAGCATGGGGTCCAGGTGAAAGACCTCAGGCTCCTTTTCACGGTAGTATTCCAGACGCGAAAGGGGGACGGTGTTAGTGACATGGATCTGCCCATCACGGAAGGCGCGTTCTTCGGTCGCGTCACTGACGATCGGGATGAACTGGATTCCATTCAGCTTCACCGTAGCGGCATCCCAGTAATAGGGATTTCGCTCCACCGTGATGGAGTGGGTGTAGTGCCATTCTTTGAGCTTGAAGGGGCCATTGCCCACCAGATTTCCCACACGGGTCCATTTGGTATCGCGGTCAGATATTTTACCGAAGCGCTCAATCACATGCCGTGGCACGGGATGCCAGGAGTAGTGTTTGAGCATGGAGGGGAGATAAGGTGCTGGCCCATTCAGGATGATTTGCAGCGTATAATCGTCTAGCGCCTTGGCCCCAACTTGGGAGAAATCTTTGATCTCGCCTTTGTTGAACCCCTCGGCATTCAGCATGGGGTAAAGCATGGGCGCATAGGGGCCTGCAAGTTCAGGCGTGAGGATGCGCTGGAAAGAAAAAAGAAAATCGTGGGCCGTGAGTGGCGTGCCATCGCTCCATTGGCCATCCTTACGCAGGTGAAAAGTCCAGGTGATGAAGTCGGGAGTTTCCCAATCGGTGGCTGCACCTGGGCCATTGGCATCTGGATTCTCCGGGGTGGTGGCAACGAGGCCTTCAAAAAGGGCATCAAAAAGATGATGCTCTGGCACTCCCGTGGCCAACTGAGGGTCCATGGTTTCAGGCTCGGCACCATTGGCGATGATCAAGATACCCGCCTGAGTCGCCTCAGCAATGCGGGTAGGACGATGCGTGCGGGACTGATGGAAAGTCACCAGCCCAATCAAAAGACCTGCCAGCACGACGATTCGGATGATCCAACTCATGACATGTACATCATTGCTGCCAGTGATACGAAAAACCACACAAATCCTTGTCTCTGGCGCACGTATGTCTGAGAGTTCACTTTCTGTTCCCTCATGCGCGACTACTTCATCCGACGCTTCCTGCTCATCCTCCCGACACTGATCGGGGCGACGATGGTGGTGTATTTTATCACCCGAATGGCCCCGGGCGGACCGGTGGAAGCGATGATGCGTAATTCCATGGCTCTGTCTGCCAATCGCAGTCAAAAGGATGCTGGAGGCTCCCTGAGTGAGGAGCAGAAGGAGCAGATCAAGGCGCGCTTCAAGTTGGACAAGCCTTATCTCATTGGCTACCTGATGTGGCTAGGGGTGCTACCCGATGAACAAGACAAACGGTTCATCAAATTTGAAGAGGGTAAAGATACCGCCGCCGTGACGCTCAAATCCTTGCTTCCGAAAGCTGAGTGGAAGCCAAACAATGCATACCGGGTCATTGATGCCACCGTGGGCCGTGATGGTTCTCTCAATGATAAGGAAGGTCGGAAGGTGGAGGGTTGGAAGCTCGTGCTGGAGCCGGAAAAGAACCGCGCCGTGGTCTTTCGTCCGCAGTTTGATGGGCTGTTGCAGGGCTCGCTCGGCTATTCCCTACGCTACAATGATCGTGTGTGGGACATGATCGTGGACCGCATGCCTATTTCCATCTTCTTTGGGCTATCCTCCTTCCTCATCATTTATGGGGTGTGTCTGCCCCTGGGGGTATTAAAGGCTATCAAGCACCGGACGATATTGGATACGGCCACCTCTCTCCTCATCTTTGCTGCTTATGCCATACCAGCCTTTGCCCTTGGCAGTGTGCTGGTGGTTTACACGGCGGCACGCTGGGGCTGGTTTCCGGCAGGAGGGTTCACCAGTGAAAACTTCGCGGAGTTGGGCTTGTTTGCCAAAGTGCTGGACCTCCTGCATCACGCCGCTTTGCCGCTGCTGTGCTACCTCATTGGCAGCTTTGCCCTTTTGACCATGATGATGAAAAATAACCTGATGGACAATCTGGCCGCCGACTATGTGCGCACAGCCATTGCCAAAGGTGCCAGCTTTAAGCGGGCGGTGCTGAAACATGCACTGCGTAATTCCCTGATTCCCGTGGCCAGCACCCTGGGTGGCATTGTCATGATCTTCGTCGGCGGATCGGTTCTCATTGAGCGGATCTTTGACATCAATGGTTTGGGCATGCTGCATTTCCAGGCACTGCTAGACCGCGACATCACCCTCATGATGGGGCTGCTAACGGTGGATGTTTTCTTGATCATGATTGGCAACATCCTGTCTGATTACTTTGTGGCTCTGGCTGATCCACGCATTCGCTTTGACTGATCATGACCCCTCGCACTCTCGGTCTCATCCTCACTATTTATGCCTTCCTGGCCGCGTTATTTCGCTGGTTAGGCTACCAAGTGCCTGTGGCAAAGGTGCCTTTCCTCGGCGGAAGCTCTGCTGGTTGGGTGCTGGTAACAGCACTGGGCCTTGCAGGCCTGCGTTTGCTTTTAAAAGGCCAGCGGGAGTGGCAGCTTAGCCCCCTGACGGTGAAGCAGATCAAACGCTTCCGTTCCCTCCGGCGCGGTTACATTTCTTTCCTCATCCTGCTGGGGCTGGCGGGGTTAGCCTCTCTGGATAATCTACTGGTGGGGAAGCGTGCCCTCATTGTGAGTCACCATGGGCAGCTTTCCTTTCCGTTTTTACGCAGCGATGTGATCCCTGGAAAGTTCTTTGGACTAACCTACGATGCGGAAACGAATTATCGTGAGCTTAGCCGCCGTTTTCAGGCCGAAAACAAGGGCGATTGGGTGCTGCTGCCACCGGTGCCATACGCGCCTTCTCTGGATTCTGAAGACATCATCGAAACGCTCGAGCAGCGCGGCGATGGCAAGATTTATCGTCAGGGCGAGAAGGAGCCTTTCAATGGTCGTGCTTACACCCTGTTCAAAGCCAACCCTGAGCAAAAACGCCAGGAGTTCACCTACCGTGCGGGTCTTCTCCAAGGTGAAATGCGCGGATGGGATGCCAAAGGTGAACAGGTGGAACGTGCCAAATACGACCACGGTAAGCAGGTAGGCTATACGGATTACACCAGTGACAAAAACGCACCCTCACTGGAGGCCGAGGCTGCGGCTGAACGTTACACCATCATTTATCCACCCGCGCCGCCATCATGGAAGCATGGACACTACCTGGGTACAGACTCCTCTGGGCTGGACGTGCTGGCTGTTCTTTATGGGGGTTTGCAGCAGGCGCTCATTGCCGCCACCTTGTTTGTTACCGTCGTGTTCGTGGTCGGTATTTTTGTCGGTGGCGTGGTGGGTTACTTTGGTGGCTGGCTTGACCTCGTCGCTCAGCGCCTCATCGAAATTTGGGGTGTGTTGCCCTTTCTTTTTGTGGTGATGATTGTCAGTTCCCTGATTCAGCCCACGCTGCTTATTCTGGTGGGGATCATTGCTGCCTTTGGCTGGATGGGCACGGCCACGTATCTACGCACGGCCACGTATCGTGAAAAGGCTCGGGATTACGTGGCTTCGGCGCGCCTGCTGGGTGCCAGCACTGGCCGTATTCTATTCAAACACATTTTACCAAACACCATCGCGATCCTGGTCACCTTGGCTCCGTTTGAAATCGCGGGAGTCATCACGTCGTTGGCCGCGCTGGATTTCCTTGGCTTTGGTCTTCCGCCGGAGGTTCCTAGTTGGGGCCGCTTGCTGCATGAAGGTACGGAGAGCTTTAACTACCCCTGGATCGTCAGTGCCGCGTTCAGTGCCATGGTGGGCACCCTCATCCTCGTCACCTTCGTTGGCGAAGCGGTGCGGGAGGCCTTCGATCCGAAGAAGTTTACGATCTACCGGTGATGCGTTCTTTGTTTACCACCCTCCATGTTTTCTGCCTGGCTTGGCTGCTGGGTGCTTCGGCTATCCTTGCCGAAGATGACCGTTTTCCCCCTTATGACAATACCGAGGAGGTGAAGGCCTTTTGGGCATCGCATCCTGACAAGTTTCTTTGGAAGACGCCGGCGGATTTGCCCACGGACTTGAAGTGGGAAAATGGAGCTGACCTGCCTGAAATGGGTGATCCTGCTGCCAAGAAAGGTGGCGTGTTTCATGATCAGATTGACGGTTATCCAGCCACCTTCCGCTTCATCGGCCCAGACGCCAATGGCTCCTTCCGTGGAGAACACTGGGATAACATTTATGTCTGGATTGTGCAGCCGCATATGAATGTTCCTGGCTGGGTGCCGGGCCTTGCTGATGAGTGGGCTATTTCTCCAGACAAAAGGACCATTTATTTTAAGCTCGATCCCAAGGCCACTTATTCAGACGGCGTGCCGATTGCTGTCGAAGATTTCTTCATGACGTTTTTCATCATGCTGAGTCCCCATATTCAGGACCCGTGGTATAACGACTATTACGCCAAAGAATTTACGTCGATCACCAAGTACGATGACCACACTTTTGCCTTCACCATTCCAGAGCCGAAGCCGGATCCGCTCTGGTATGTGGGGGATTTTCCGCCTTGTCCGCGTCACTTCTTCAAAGAGTTTACCGATGACTTTCCTGCCCGCTATCAGTGGCGCAAGTCTCCCACCACAGGAGCCTATGAGATCTACCCAGACGGGATGAAAAAAGGCCGCAGCGTTACGCTCACCCGCGTGAAAAACTGGTGGGCGAAGGACAAGAAACACTATCGCTATCGGTATAACCCAGACTTCATCGAATACAAGGTCATCGGCAGTACCGATAAGGCTTTTGAAATGTTTCGCCAGGGGCAGTTAGACTGGTTTGCCATGGGGCTGCCGCGTTATTGGTATGACAAGTCGGAGATCCCTGAGCTGTACAATGGCTACATTGAGCGGCAGATCTTTTTCAATGACTACCCCCGTATCTCGCGCGGCATTTACTTGAACCAAAGCAAGCCTCCCCTGGACAACCTAGATGTGCGTATTGGTGTGGCCCACGCATTGAATTTCCAGAAGGTGATCGAGGTGGATTTTCGTGGTGACTACGTCCGCATGCGCAATACTTCCGCTGGCTTTGGTCGGTTCACCAATCCAAACATTCGCCCACGTGAGTACGATGTGACCAAGGCGCGTCAATCTTTTGCCAAAGGCGGCTTT
>JAOZVT010000671.1 GCA_025869455.1 Prosthecobacter sp. | reverse complement strand
CTCGCTCCTGCCAGGAAGTGATTACCAGAGGAAGCCAAAGGGCTTGCCTCTAACCTGCTCGTAAGACTGTGCGAGGCTGTCTTGGTCTTTTATCAAATAGCGGATCAATTCAACGATGCCCGCGATAAAAGGAACGAAAGTGAACACGAGCGTAATGGCAAGAAACGCATAGACGATTCCCCACCCCCAATTTCCCGTGTAAAATTTGTGCGCACCGATTGTGCCGAGGAAGAAAGTCAGAAGACAAATCACCGTCTTATCAATTTTTTCCGTGCCTTGAACTCCCTGCAAATTAGGAAGGCTCCTCCTTTGAAGACTGCACCCGCATTTCACGCAAATAATGGCGTTTTCCAGCGTGTCTGCTCCGCAGGATTGACAGTGTTTTTTGCCAATATGGGGAGGGCAACCGCATTGAATGCAGGCAATGGCGTTTTCAGGCAGTTCTTTAGCGCAGGTTCGACAGAACATAGTTCGGGATTTTGTTGTGGAGTTGAGGTTGATTTCCGGGGGAGAACTGGGAGTCGAAACGGCAGGCACCGATTCGGGAAAAGGAAAAAGCTCGCTGGCGAGGGTGCCAAGCGGTTGCCATTGTTCGGCAGATTCACGCCATGCCTTCGTTTGAGCATTGCATTCCCCGGCTTCGATTTTCAGCCGCAATTCTTCGTTGCTGAATGGGCCGGACTGCTGGCTGTCTTTTACGAGGTAAGTCTTCATGGCATATGGGAGTTGGCGGAAAATCGTCAACGGCATAGCCAGGTGAGCCGGAAGGTTAGTAAGCCGCACATAGACGACCCCATACCCTTTTACCCTCCGGCGTGCCGGGAGGCTGGACATATGAGCATGGCCCCCGGCTCGTGTGAGCTGAGGGTGTCGAATGCGGCCAACACCGAGCCGCTATGTGTGCGAGGTTACTACGCCCCGGTTCAGCGGATGCCGAACGCTCAAACCGTAGCGTTTAGCATGTCCATGTAAAGCCTCTAAATGGGCTTCGGATAGCCATCGGGGAGAATGGTGTTCCTTACCCTTGGGGGCGGTGGCATGAGATGGGACAGGTCCAAGCCGGGGAATTCCACCTTGGCCAGTTCATCACGCAGAACAGACAGGGAGAAACCATCTCCATATAAGCGGCCCACGCCTCCGTCTGTTTTCCAGCGGCCTAGCCTGTCTGCCACCTCTGCATGAATCATAGCACGCCGGGTTGCATCCCTAAACGTATGGCGGAAGCAATGGAAGGTGCCCTTTGTGGTGGTCCCTTTGTCTGCAAAGGTCTTGTCCAGGAATCGGCCAAACCACTTGGAAAAAGGGTTGGAAAAGACACCCGCCTTATCGCGTGGCAATTCAGGGAAAAGGTTGCTTCCCTCGCCGGCCAATTTGCGATTTTTCACGAAGTCCAGAAAGCCTAGCTTGATGATGGTTGGATGAATGGGAACTGAGGTTTTGCTTGTGTTGTTTTTGACTCTTTTCCCTTTTCCATCTCCGTCTTCATTCTCTGACTCATCGGTGATTTTGATAACGGGAATGCCGTCAATATCCCCAACATCTGCCAGCTCAAGCTGGCAGGCTTCATTGCAGCGCAAGCCCTGAAATAGAGCGAGCAAAGGAACCCAAAAGCGGCCTCGTTTTGGCAAGTTTGGCCCCGACTTTTGCCAGCCTTCCAAGTCGCCCATGCATCCTGTAAAGAGAGGGGCATGAAAGATGGTGTTTAACTCATCGGGCTTGAACGACTGCCGCGCTGATTTCTCATTTGTCGCATAGCGGCTGGCAATAGGGCGGATGTTGGCAGGATTGCTTTGCACAAACCCCATATCCTTGGCGTGCTGCCATATCGTCACCACGCGCCCATGATACATCTTGAGAGTCTTTGGTTTCAACAGGCGGGGGGTATCGCTCTTAGCCTCAAGTTCGCCAGCATCGGAAAGGCTCTTTTCCGGATAACGTTGCTGGCAGTTCACTGGAATTCTTTCCACAAAATCGAAGAAAGCCACCATCTCCTTTTGAGCGATCTTTGATAGTGGCATGTGAGGGCCAAAGTGCTCACGCAATGCCCGGAAAACAGGGATGTTTGCCTTATGCGTGCTATCTGAAACTCCCTTGGCCGTTTGCGCTTTGTCGAAGTCCTTCAAAAGCTCATCCAGTGTTGCCCCCGCTCCAGTGTCAGGGAGAGGAGTTGCAGCATGAATGCCCCTGAATTGAGAATCAAATTCCGCTGGGCTGCCTGTATCCAGATGATGCATGAGGCGGTTGATGTCCTCTATCAAAGCCGCTCTGTAGCCCCGCAGGAGGGATTTAAATGCATCGCTTTCCTCTGGCAGATTCTCCAGGCCATAGAGGCTCAAATGCTGCCTTAAACTGCTGTGCAAATTTGCAGGCAGGGTGTTTTCGTCTCCTCCCTGATAGGCCGTCAAATCACGCTGCAACTCCGCCAGCCTGTCAAAGCGTTCCTCTTTCTCTTCACCCCGTGTGCCGTCTATGATTTGGGCAGAATGCCGCTGACTGGAGATGAAGGCGCTTATGACAACGGCCCTTATACGTTCATCGCTCAGCACGTCTGGCACCTCAGCGGGGGAGGGTTTGCAACTGGTTGCAACTAATCCGTTCTGGTGTTCGAGTCTCTTTTTGGCGTGAAGCTCCTTTCTTCGTTTCGCCAGTTCAGCCGTCCATATGGCCGAATGGGTTGCCACAAGGCCAACGGCCTCCCTGTAGTCGGAAGTGTTGAGGGAAAATTTGACCTCATGCTTTTGAGCCTTGCCGTTCAACTTCACTTCCGTTCCCGCCTTCTTGAGCGAGCGAGGCAGGCGCATACGAAAATAAAAGGTGTTTCCGCGTCTATACAGGTGCTCCTTGGCGGGCATGGGATCGAGTGATGGTGTATCAGTTTGGTGTATCACTTTGCCCATTGGAAAGCCTTTAGTTGCTTGGTTTCGTTGGTTTTCAAGCCTTTAAGTGAAGGCTGGCGGACAGAGAGGGATTCGAACCCTCGGAACATTTTACTGTTCACACGCTTTCCAGGCGAGCCCGATCGACCACTCTGGCATCTGTCCTTTTTCCTTTTGCCCTGTGAGGCAGCGGGCCGTGACAATGCGGCCTTATCGCACCGCCTGCAAGTTGATTTTCATGAGAGTTGCAGGGTTCTGGGAAAGGGGAATCCTGCTTTGAGGCTGTTTTTGATGATCGGTTGTTTTAAAAGGTGTTTGAAATCACCACCTCTTCGTAACTGAGCTGTCCTGGTTTTGGCTGGGCTGGTTGGGTACCTTTACCCACGGCGATCATGAAGGAAATGACATGGTCTTCCGGCAGTTTGATGATTTTTCCCACGGCATCGAAATCAAAGCCATCCATCGGACAGGAGTCGTAGCCCATAGCTTTGGCGGCTAGCATGAGGGTCATTCCAGCAAGACCGCAGGTGCGCATGCATTCGTCGCGTTGTACTTGGTCGCGATTTTCATAATAGGACCCAATTGCGGGGACCAGGAAATCCTGGACAGGTTGGGGCGCGTTTTTCCAGTATCTTGCGGGCTCTTTTTTCCAGGCGTCTTTATCCGCACACATCACGATGAGCAGAGAGGCATCCGTCACCTGAGCTTGATCCCAGGCCGCTGCGCGGATTTGCTTGCGCACCTCAGGATCTGTCACGGCGACGAACCGCCAATGCTGAATGTTAAAGGCGGTAGGGGACTGGAGCGCCGCATCAAAGAGTTGGCGTGTTTCAGCCTCGGTTAGGCGATGTTCTGGATCGAAATGTTTGATGGCACGGCGGGCGTTGATAGCGTCGAATGTATTCATGGGAAGTCGGTTAACCAACTCCGTTACTCGCGGGCATTTGATATGGAAGATAAATTTTATGAATGTTCAGATAGGTGTGTCTCGAGTTCTGAAATCCGGGCTCTGAGGCTACCAACGATTTCATTCACCTTCACTGCGGTGTAGCGTGGCGTGATGTACTTGGGGCAGTTCCAGTCATATCCCACCACTTGGATTCGATAGATCCTCTCCGTCAATCTGGCGGTCTCTGGAGTCGTGAGTTGTTGGACAAGGTCAGGATGATCGCGTGCATCCAGAACTTCACAATGGCCTAACAGTTTCAGCCGCTCCTTAGCCGCGTAGTCCATCATGAAAAGGCACACGCGATCATTGCTGGCAAAATTTCCCGTGCTTAGCATTTGGCGATTGCCCCTGTAGTCGGCAAACGCCAGTTGATTGGGGCCAATCACTTTGCAAAAGCCAGCGGGACCGCCTCGATGCTGCACATACGGCCATACAGTTTCACTCACACTGCTCATGTAAAAACTGTCCCGTGTTTCGATGAAGGAGATCTCTTCTGGGGTGAGTTCATCGGCGGGAGGATTTTCGGGCAGAACCTGGTGCCGACCATAGTAGTGCTCTTGAGCGGACTGAACGGCTGGAGTAAAGGCTAAATCTAGAAATTTGGTGGCCATATGAGAATGGAGATGTGCGGCGGATCAAGAATCATGATCCGCCGCACTTGCGGTTAGGTGTTAGATGTCTAGCTACTTAATTGCAGAGCGTCTCTGACAGGGATCGGGGCTAGCAGCCGCGTGAGTTTACTTTCATATTCTCGACATGGGGGACAGTCCCCCTCTGCATTGATCCACTCTGGATGTTGAATCCGAATGGCAGATAAAAGAACCTCATGAAGATCCATCGGCGTGACATGACGAGACGCCAGGATAGGAGCAGGAAGTTTCATTGTGATGAAATTAAGCACGGCCTCCAAAACTGATGTAATCGTCTAAATCCAGTCGATCAAATAGCGTCTGGATATCATCGCGTGCCGGATTGATCCGCTTGATTTCCTCAGTGAACCACTCGCGCATCTCCACATCATGAAAGGCGAAGTTTTCTGTCCAGGTGGACCATTGAGATATTTCCCAAGGCGTGTGTTTTTGAGGAGCCTTGTCTTGAATCCATTGCAGGATTTCCCAATCTCCTGCTCCCGTTTGGACTTTTTCCAGCAAAGCCTCTGGATCAATGCCGGTGAATCTAAAGAAGTGCCAGTCCGTAGGCTTTTTGTAGCCATATTCACCATTCAGGCCTGCGAGGGTGGCTCGGGCTTTATCGAGGATACGAGGCAAGATGGTATAACCACCAAGACGGACACGTGGACTCCGAGGAGGATTTTTGGTTAGGTCAGGGGCGTTCATAGGTTTGTATCAGTGTTAGTTCAATGAGGTTGTTTGTTTTAATGGACAGACAAGTCTGTCTAAATTGAGGTAAAAAATGGAAACTAGGAGCACAAAGCAACAGCTGCTTGTTTGGCAGATTCTACTGGCCAGGTGTTCCTCGCATTTTGGGCTTCGGTAACAGCACCCGAGTAAAGTAGAAAAAGGGTGTCACCCAGGGCTCGCGCTTGTGCAGGATCACGTTTAATTTCCAGAGAGAGGCTTTGCCAAAATGCGCGTGAACTTGCTTTGTAATGACGAATGACTTCACGCACAGCACTGGTGGGTTCCGTCATTGAAGCCGTGATGGAAAAGGGGCAGCCTCGGAAGTCTGATCCTGCTACGTATTTGTTCAGCCCATCGAATTTACGGATGACTTTTTCAATGGGTGGGGCTGACTGTTTGAGGAGTTTACGATTTTCCTCCTCGGATTCAGACGCTTCCGTTTGCAGCCATTCAGCGCAGAGTTTTTCCTTACTTTTGAAGTTGGAATAAAAGGTGGCTTTGGCGACACCTGATTTCTCGATGATCTCATTGATCCCGACCAACTCATAGCCACGCTCAGCAAAAAGCTGTGCGGCGGTGGTTAGAATGAGTTGGCGTGTTGGTGTCATGATACTCCATCATTAGACAGACTTGTCTGTACTGTCAATAACGAAGGCAAGAATTTTCAAATGGGTTATTTTAAACGCAAAATACGTAGAATTTCAGCCATCGCTTTGGGATCGTGGAAGGCACCATGGCCTGTTGGCACCACCAGTTCTGAGTCAGCCGTTTCTAAATGACTACTCGTATAGGGAACGATGCCGTCACTGCTTTTTTCCAGAGGTCCTGCGCGTCCTCGATTGCCAATGATGCTATGGGTTTTCACCCCAGGGCTCATGGGCAGTTCTGCTAAAATACGCAAAGTGGGCTGGCGTGGTGACAGGGAACTAACGCTATCCAGCCTGCCTTGTCCCAATAACTGATACTCAGGAGTAAACACTCCAGGATTGGCGGCGGAAACACGCTGGTAAAACTTTTGGAAAGGAGTCGGAGGAGAGGTTAGCAAGCCGCCAATTCGTCCGATAGGATTGTCTGCAAAATCACTGCCACGGTGCGGGTGCAGATAAAGATGATGCGGTGAATTGTCGGGTCAGGCTGCCACTCGAAAGCGTCCTCCAATTTGGCTCGATCATCGGGGGTGAGATTCAGGGTCTCATGTGGAACCTTAAAAGCGGCCTTCCAAAACGCGTCCCCTGGTTTGACCACCAAAGCCTTGCCGATCAGACCTCCCATGCTGTGCGTCAATAACGTGGTTTTTTGCATCGCTGGATCATCGCCCTCAGGGTCTAACAAAGAGCGTAATTCTAGCAATTGATTGCGTAAGATGCGGGCGGAGTACAGTCCTGGAGCAGAGGTATTGTAAAGAAAATGCCAAATTTGATAGTGTTTCCTGACGGCTGGGGCTGCCCAGAGATCATTACTGATGGTCGCCCAGGCCAAGGGGGTAGAGAGTAACCCATGAATCATGATCAACGGCTCCTTTTTGGGATCGTAGGCCTCCATCAGGTAAAGCTGTGGTTGGCGCTTGGGTGCACGTCTTAACATGTCTAAAATACCAGACTGCCTGAGCTTGCCTGATCTCGAGAGCGTTGCAGCCCAGGGAACGGAAAAGTCCGCTGCTAGGGGCTGGCGGTTGCCCTGGAATAGCACTGTTTCATTTTGCAGTGAGCATAGGAGCTGAATGCGAACATTCTGGATGCCGTGGCGCATCTGCCCTGCTTCAGCCACGGCGGTCAGGGGGCGCGTGATCGCTTCTGGTGGGAAAAAGCGTTCGAGGGGATCGGTATTCCGATTTTCTCGGAGCGCTAACAAAGGGGCACCCATACCTGGGCGCTGATGATGTTGAAGTCGTGTGATCTTCAGTTCTGAGGCGGGCTGAATTTCATCAAAGTAATTCAGCGTATGAACACTCGAGGAGTCTCCTTCGAAGCGAACATGATATTTAACATCCTTGTTGGATGAACCCTCGACCATGCCTTCTGACTGCCGTTTCTCGTTTTTCCAGCGTTCCACGAATTGGCCTAACGCTTTTTCCCCCAGAGGTGAATCTGGCTTTTCTTGCAGGGCTGTCGTCAATAAATCATGCAGCGAGGCCGCAGAAGGTTCCTTCATGTGCCTTACAGACGCCTCCATCACTCGCTGAATTTTAACAGGAGCAAGGGCACATGAACTCAGCAAGACTGAGATGATCAATAGCCAAAAAGGAGACGATAATTTCATAGACGTCTCCAGTTTCTCACTGATCGAATCAGGCAGAAAGACTCGGCTGGCTTTGTGGCCTGCGCCGAATAGCAAACAGGGCAAGCAGTCCCCCCATCATCAAGATCCCACGGCTCGGTTCAGGCACATTGCTAAAA
>JAOZVT010000670.1 GCA_025869455.1 Prosthecobacter sp. | reverse complement strand
GGTGGGCCAGACTCTGCCCCTGGGGCCATTGACAATGGAGCTGAGGCTCTGAAATCCGCCGTGGTGGATGGCAGCTTTGATTGGGAAGGAGATGCTCCCCTCAATCTCCCGTGGCAGGACACGATCATCTATGAGTTGCACGTGAAGGGATTCACACAAAAGCATCCTGATGTGCCTAAAAAAATTCGCGGCACCTATGCTGGCCTCGGTCATCCTTCCGTGACCTCTTATTTGAAGAGTTTGGGAGTCACCAGTTTGCAATTATTGCCAGTTCATCAGCATCTGGATGATCAATTTTTGTTGGATAAAGGCCTGACTAACTATTGGGGTTACAACACCATTGGCTTCTTTGCCCTGCATAATGAATACGCTGCGGCAAGCGATCCCGAGGGCCAAGTCCGAGAGTTTAAAGAGATGGTGAAAGCCTTGCACAAAGCGGGCTTGGAAATCATTCTAGACGTCGTTTATAACCACACCGCTGAGGGCGATGAGCGGGGGCCGAGCCTCATGTTTCGTGGCTTGGATGACCGACTCTACTATCGCCATACCTTTGACGAACACGGTGCCAATTACATCAACATCACGGGCTGTGGAAATGCGGTGGATTCTTCCAGTCCTCCAGCCCTGCGCCTCATTCTGGATAGCCTGCGCTACTGGGTCACTGAAATGCACGTGGATGGTTTCCGTTTTGATTTGGCGGTGACCGTAGCACGTGATCATCACGACAACTTTGATGCCAACTGCCAGTTCTTGGCCGCCGTGGCTCAGGACCCCATTTTATCTCAGGTGAAACTGATCGCTGAGCCCTGGGACATCTTCTTGATGGATAGTTACCAAGTGGGAGGCTTCCCTGAACCCTGGCGTGAACTCAATGGCAAGTATCGCGATTCCGTTCGCAAGTTTTGGGCAGGTGATGAAGGTTCCACGGCGGAGTTTGCCAAGCGCATTTGTGGTAGCCAAGACGCTTATGGTTGGAATCAAAGACCCGCTCTCAGCAGCGTCAATTTTCTCACCAGTCATGATGGCTTTACGCTGATGGATCTCGTCAGTTATGCCAGCAAACACAATGAAGCCAATGGTGAAGACAATCGCGATGGAGATAACTCCAACCATAGCGTGAGTTGCGGTGTCGAAGGTCCCACCAATGATCTTCGCGTCAATAGGCTGCGGGCGCGTTTGCGACGCAGTTTGTTAGCCACCCTCTTGACTTCTGTCGGCGTTCCTTTCATTAATGCTGGTGATGAGCGCGGTCGTTCGCAGAAAGGGAATAACAATGCGTATTGTCAAGACAACGACCTGAGCTGGATTGACTGGAGTGTTTGTGATGAAGAAATGCTGGACTTTACGACACGCATCATCGCTTTGCGAAAAAGCCTCGTAAGCCTGCGTCGCACCCAGTTTTTTGATGGCCAGATCAATCCTACCACCGGCTTGGCAGATGTGTCCTGGCTGGAGGGAGATGCTAGCATGCTTTGCCATGAAGAATGGCACGATCCCAAACGCTCCTTCTTTGGGGCTCTTTTGGATGGGCAACCTTGTTTGTTGATGCTCTACAACCGAGGTGATCTTCCTCAATCCTTCGTGTTACCTGGCAGTGCAGAGACAGTTTGGAGTGTTATCTTTGATACCAGCATGGTGCCCGGTTTTGTGGAGCCAGACTCCCGATTGATCGAAGGTGGCGTGCCCTTTCAGATCAAAGCCAGCTCCATGGCCTGTCTTCAGCTCAATGAAGGTCCAGCTCTGGAAGGTGCTCACTGCTAACCGAATTTTAAAATCCATCAAGCAAGCGATAGCTTGGCATGACTGAGGCTGTTTGATAGACAGCTCTTATGTCTGACTCCACCGACTCTCCTCCTGCTGCCGCCACTTTATCAGAAAAGGAAGTCATCGAAACCCTCGCCGGGGCGCGTGAACGCATCCTTGCCGAGGTAGGCAAAGTCATTGTTGGCCAAACTCAGGTGGTGGATGAAATGCTCATCGCCCTCCTCTCGGGTGGCCACTGCCTCATCACGGGGGCACCCGGATTGGCAAAAACACTGTTGGTTAAAACCGTTGCCGATGTTTTTGACCTCAGCTTCCATCGCATCCAGTTCACCCCCGACCTCATGCCCTCGGATATCACGGGTACCGAGATTCTGGAAGACACGGCCACAGGCAGACAGCTCGTTTTCAAACCCGGCCCTGTGTTCGCCAACATGATCCTGGCGGATGAAATCAACCGCACGCCGCCGAAAACCCAGGCCGCTCTTCTGGAAGCCATGCAGGAGCACCAGGTGACCGTCGCTGGCAATACCCTACATTTGCCAGAGCCCTTCTTTGTCCTTGCGACGCAAAACCCCATCGAGATGGAAGGCACCTACCCTCTCCCTGAGGCGCAGCTTGACCGGTTCATGCTCAACATCGTCATCGATTACCTCAGTGAGGATGATGAAGTCGCCGTTGTCACCCGCACCACCGGCGGCAAGCCCGAGCCCGTCCAGCGCCTCTTTCACGGCCCTGAACTCCAAGCCTTCCATCAGGTGGTCAAAAAAGTGCCGATTGCCGAAGACGTGGCCCGTTACGCCGTGAAACTCTCCGCCGCCTCTCGTCCTGGCCGCTCTGGCGTGCCAGACTTTGTCAACGAATGGGTCTCCTGGGGTGCGGGCACCCGCGCCTCGCAATGCCTCGTGTTAGGCGGAAAAACCCGCGCCCTCCTCCATGGTCGCGCCCACGTCACCGTGGATGACATTCGCGCCATGGCCCACCCCGTCTTCCGCCACCGCATCCTCATCAACTACCGCGCCGAAGCCGAAGGCGTGACCGTGGGCAAGGTCATCGACAAGCTCCTCGAAACCGTGAAGTGAGTCCGAAAGAACTGTGCAGAAGAATCACATGAAGCCGCTACTCCAAACCGAATGCCGGACACTGCCTACTGAAAACTGAGCCCTCATGCCCACCCACCTCGATACCGCCGCCCTAGCCCGCATCCGTTCCCTGGAACTGCGGGCCAAGGTCATCGTCGAGGGCCTCTGGAAAGGCATGCACCGCAGCCCCTATCACGGCTTCTCTGTCGAGTTCAGTGAATACCGCGCCTATGTCCAGGGCGACGATCCTCGTGCCATTGATTGGAAGGTCTTGGCCCGCAGTGACCGCACCTTCATCAAAAAATTCGAGGACGAAACCAATCTCCGCTGTCAGCTCGTTGTAGATCATAGCCGCTCCATGCAGTTCGGCTCCGGCCCCATGACCAAGGCCGACTACGCAGCCACGCTCGCCGCGACGATGGCCCTTTTCCTCATGCAGCAGGGCGATGCCGTGGGTGTCACCACCTTTGGCCAAACGCTTCAAGAGCACATCCCTGCACGGAATCGCCCAGGTCATCTCCGCCGCCTCATGCTGGAGCTTGAAAAGCCCGCGCCTGCGGGAGCCACCGCGCTGGATCTCAGTGTGAAGCAGCTCGCTGATCTGGTAAGAAAACGTGGCCTCATCTGCCTCATCTCAGATCTGCTCGCTCCCATGGACAAGCTAGAAAAACAACTCGGTTTGTTAGGCGCGATGGGGCATGACGTTGTCCTCTTTCACGTCATGGATCGTGCCGAAATCGAATTCACCTTCGAAAAGTCCGCCCACTTTCGCGATGCCGAAACCGGCACCGAACGTTTCATTGATCCCGCCACAGCCCGCGAAACTTACCTCAACCGCCTCAACGTCCATCGCGATTTCATCCGTCGGGTCTGTGAGCGCCAAGGCATCGAATATCATTGGACCCCCACCGACACCACCATCGAGTCCGTCCTCTTTGATTTCCTCTCCACCCGTGCTCATAAAAAAGGAGGCCTCCGCCGATGATCCCCATGGTAGGGACGCGCTGCGCCGCGTCCGACTTGTGCTCCTGTCCCCCACCGCTCCCCTTCGCCCACGTTCCTCCAGCCATTCGTCATTCTGAATTCGTCATTCCTCATTAACTCCGCATGACCTGGCTCTTCCCATTCTACCTCCTCGGAGCCGCCGCCATCATCGGGCCCATCCTGATGCATCTGCGTCGGCGTCCGCCGCAGGATCGCGTGGAGTTTAGTTCGCTCATGTTTTTGGAGGCACAGACGCCCATGCCTGTCAGCAAGCGACGTCTGGAACACTGGCTGCTTTTGCTCCTGCGTTGCCTCGCGCTCATCTTGCTCGCGCTCATGTTCGCCCGTCCCCTTTGGCGCAGTGAGGAAACCGCCGCCATAGGCCAAAATCAGGCTACGCTCATTTTGTTAGACCGCAGCGCCTCCATGCAGCGTGGGGATCTCTGGAGCGACGCCACCGCTCAAGCCACCCAACTCATCAGCGCGACATCCGCCAGTGATCGGCTGGCCCTCTCCACCTTTGACCGGGAAATCCAGCCCCTCTGGACCTTCGGAGAAGATAGCAAGGCCGCTAGCACCCGCTCAGTGACCCTGAAACAACGCCTCCAGGAAACGAAACCCGGCTGGTCTGCCACTGAGCTTGGGCAGGCCTTAGTGCAGGCGGCATCCGTCTTCGGTAGCGAGCCTGGAATGACAGGTCTCAAGAAACGCATCGTCGTGATCACAGATCTTCAGGAAGGCAGCAGGCTGGATGCCTTGCGCAGTCAAGTTTGGCCAGAAACCATCACCGTGAATATCGTGCAGGTGGAGGTGCCGAATGCAGACAATCTTTCCCTCACCTTAGCCGCTACCAGCACCGAAGAAACGGATCGCCCTGATCAACCAAAGTCACTCGGCAATGCCCCCTCTGCCGTTCGTGTGAGGCTAGGAAATGCTCGTGAATCCAAAGTCTCAGACTTCACGCTGGCCTGGGAAAATGGTGGCCTGGAACCCGTGACGGGCTATCTCCCGCCGGGGGCCAGTCGTGTCTTACCCGCGCCTCCAGCAAAAGACACGGATGCTGCGCGCGTGCTGCGCCTAACCGGAGATGCGTGGGACTTTGACAACCGAGTTTTTATCAGCCCTCCGCAGCCCAAGCCTGTGCACATCGTTTTCATCGGCGATGAAAGTACTCAGAACGAGGCTGCCTCTCCGCTGTTTTATCTCAGTCGCGCACTTCAGACCACCGCCACCCTTTTGCCCGATTTGCAAGTGCTGCCACCCAATGCACCCACTCTGCCAGCAGACACCGACATCGTGTTCATTTCGGGTGCAGCTTTGACCGATCCCATGATCAAAGCCTTGCATGCATTCATGGAGGCAGGCGGCATGGCTGTATCCGTCATCGGGGACGGCACATCGGATAAAACACTTCAGTCCCTCGCTGGGATCAGTGGCGTCAGCATCAATCCCCAAGCCTCCTCTTCAACGACCGACTACCTCATGCTGGCAGAGGTGGATACCACTCATCCACTGCTGCGTTCGTTTGCTGATGACCGACTGCGCGATTTCACCAAGCTGCGTTTTTGGAAGCATCGCTCCGTTATTTTGGATGCTCAGGCCGCTAACCAAATCCAAGTCATCGCACGTTTTGATAATGGAGATCCAGCGATTTTAACGACGGCTCAGGGGAAAGGCTCGCTCATCCTGCTGACCAGCGGTTGGCACCCGGCGGACAGTCAGTTGGCCCTTTCCACCAAGTTCGTCCCTTTACTGTATGGTTGGTTAGAAGCTGCCGGATTTCGCAACGAACAGTCCGCTTCGTTGTTGGTGGGAGATGTGCTTCCTGTGGAAGCAGGCACCTCAGTCATGACACCGGAAGGACAGATTTTGAAGCCAAAGGCGGGCGAAATCCTGCGCGCCACCAGCATAGGCCTGTACACGGTGCAATCCACGCCACCTCAACTCATCGCCGTGAACCTGCCTCCTGAGGAAAGTCGAGTGACGCCGCTGGAAACAGACAAGCTACGGGAATTTGGCGTGCGTCTAGACATGGGGACTCTCGACAAAGGAACAACCAACCACGCTGAAGAGCGCGAACGCCTAGCCACCAACGAGCAAGAGGGCCGGCAGCGTGCCTGGCTCTGGCTTCTCGCTGGAATGTTAGCCATTTTGGGCTGGGAAACCTGGCTCGCAGGAAGAATTCGAGAAGGGAGGCCGCAAGCGACGTATTCATGAAGGTGAACTCTCATTGCGAACTCTCTCTTTCCAAGGGTGGCTACGCCTTGTGGCCTGCACCTTCATGGATGCCGTGTTCGTCAATCAAGCACCGCCTCATCATTAACTCTTCACGGCCATGATTGAGCAGCAGATCCTCAAAGAAAAATTCGAAACCGCCCACAAAAGATGGCGCGGTTCGCGGACGCATCTTTGCTATTTCATCACTTACCTGCTGGCTGCCTTAATCTGCTTTGCCTTGGCTTGGAAAATCAAGTCCATGACTTGGATGACGCATGAAGCCTCCTGGTGGCTTCTGCTTGTGCCCATACCCTTTGCCTTAGCCTTAGCTATTTGGCATTCGCGCCATCTTCGTCAGCGCCTTGAGGTGGCCCGCAGTTTGGAAAAAAACCTGCCAGGGTTGGATGGATTGCTCATCACCGCCGAAGGCTTGCTCGATAAGCCGGAACTGAATGTGCTGGAGCAAAGAGTCGTCTCGGCGGCCACGGATCACGCGGCTAGCCATGACTGGGTTTCTGTTCTCACGCATTCAAAAGCTCGCTCCCATCGCTGGTTGATGTTTGGCGGGCTTTTGCTGTGGGTGTATTCATTTACCTTCATGAACAGGCGCTGGGTGGCCGTTCATGAATCTTCGCAGCCTAACAAGGTATTGGCTGAAAAAGCTAAGGAGGCTGTGGCTCCCACTCTTTCCGTGACGTTGACTCCAGGCGATATCGAAATCGAGCGCGGCGCGCGAGTCATTGTGGAGGCTAAGTTTGACAAGGATGTACCTGCCGATGCTATGCTTGTGGTTTCGGAGTTGGACGGGCAGGAGCGCGAACGAATCCCCATGCGTCTCACCGTGGATGAACAGGTCTTTGGTGGGTTGATTTCCAAGGTGGAAAAAGATGCGCGTTACCATGTCGAGTTTGGCTCAGATCAATCGCAGGAACACAGCATCACCACCTTTGTCTATCCAGCCCTGGTGCGGGCAGATGTGAACATCACGCCACCTGCCTACACAGGACTACCGCCGAAGGAGATTAAAAACACCCTCAAAGTCTCTGCCATGGAGGGGAGTGAGTTGGCCTTCACCTTTAAGATCAACAAGCCGATCAAGGATGCTGAATTGTTTGGTGAAGACAAAACCATTTTACCACTCACGCCATCATCCGCAGATCCGACGATCCTCACCACCACGATGAAAGCTGAGAAGTCGCAAAAATGGAGACTGCATCTGGTGGACGACAAGGAACGGGCTAACAAAAATCCGCCTTGGATCACCGTGAAGGTGCAGTCTAACCAATTAGCTAAAATCGAAGTCGTTTTTCCCAAGCGCGACATCCAGGTTTCATCCCTGCAAGAACTGCCCGTCGAAGCCAAGGTCTGGGATGATCTGGGAGTGACTCAAAGTGGTGTCAGCTTTAGCATCGCAGGTAAGAGTAAGGAGGTCGTTTTTAAACTCGGCACTTCTCAGCCATCGAAGAAGCAGGATGTGAAAGAAATGCTCGCTTTGGAAAACGAAAGCGCAGAACCGCGCCAGCTCGTGAGTTATCATTTTTGGG
>JAOZVT010000669.1 GCA_025869455.1 Prosthecobacter sp. | reverse complement strand
CGGCAGGGGCGGTCCTTCGGCGGTCAGGAGGGGTGCTTGTAGGAAAAGCAGGCACGAAAGACTGGCGAAGATAAATTTCATCCCAGGTTTCAACGCTCCAAACATAAGCGCCCATTCATGCAGTACGTGCTGGCAGAATCTTGATAGGACTGCCATGCGTAACTTTTCCGCATGTCGTCCCTGCTCACCGTCACTCATCGCAAAGGTATTTACCTGCCTGAGGCAGACCTGTGGCTGGACCCACATTTCGGGGTGGAGCGTGCTTTCATTTCGCATGCGCACAGTGACCATGTGGCGCGTCATGAGTTGACGTTCTGTTCGGAATTGACGCTGGAGCTGATGAAAACCCGCTTTGGCCTCAAAAAAGGTGGAGTCTTCCAGCCATTGCCCATGCGCGAAGTGTTTGAGTGGGAAGGGTGGCAGCTTCGGCTACTGCCAGCCGGGCATATCGTCGGCTCAGCCATGCTGCACCTTACCCGCAAAAGTGATGGAGCCACATTGCTCTACACGGGGGATTACAAACTGCGCCAGGGGTTAAGCTCAGAGCGTTGTGAGTTGCTGCCTGCGGACACATTGATCATGGAGACCACCTTTGGGCGACCTGAGTTTCATTTTCCGCCGACTTCAGAAACCGTCAGTGCCATGTTAAGATGGGTCAGCGAGACGCTGGAGGATGGAGACATTCCTGTTTTGTTAGGTTATTCGTTAGGCAAGGCGCAGGAAATTCTCTGCGCCCTAGCTGCCGCCGATCTCCCCGTGATGGTTCATCCATCCATTTTCGAGATGACCGAAGTCGTCGCTCCTCTACTTGGGAAACTCCCTCGTTATAGGCTCTTTGATCCTGCTGAGGCGCGTGGTCATGTGCTGCTATTTCCCCCCACTGGCGCGCGCAGTTTAGCCCTCCGAAAACTGAAAGTTTGTCGCACGGCCATGCTCAGTGGCTGGGCTTTGCAGTCGGGGGCCAAGTATCGGTATCAGGTGGATGCCGTGTTTCCTCTCAGTGATCATGCCGACTATCCCGAGTTGCTAGAAACCGTGGAAACGGTACGGCCGAAGCGTGTCTATTTAGTCCACGGCTACACCCAGGAATTTGCCGCTGACCTGCGTGCACGTGGTTATGAGGCTTGGTCTCTGGAAAAAGCCAACCAACTGGAAATCCCATTGGGGCAAACCGTGAATACCTTAGCCGCCGTGCAAGCTGTGGATTCAGGGGATGAACTGATTTACCCTGCTGCAAGTTTTGACCGGTGGGCTCAAGTTTGTGATGCCGCTGCCAGGGATTATTCGCGACTCAAGAAGGTAGAATTGTTCGCCACTTATCTCATGGCACTGGAGGATGAAGAGTCGTTGAAACTAGCGGTTCGTTATTGTGCAGGATTGCTGTTTGACCCTGCGGCTTCTGAAGGACCCTTGAACACAGGGTGGGCTGTGATTCGCCGGGCTTTGCAGGAGATTTCTGGTTTGAGTGAAGTGGAGTATCGCACGCTGTCGCGCAGTCAGGCGGATGCTGGGCGTACCGCTTATTTGGTGTTGGGTCGCTCGCCTCTGAATGAGCCTGCATCCGTGGAGTTGCGTGCGATGGATCTGTTTTTTCAAGCTCTGCGTGAGGCACGCGGCCCGTTGTTGAAAACAAAACTTTTGAGCAAACAGCTCGCGCAATGGACCTCACAAACTGGCTCATGGTTAGTGCGGCTGATGACCGGAGAGCTGCGCATGGGTTCTAAGGAGGGCTTGATCGAAGAAGCTGTGGCCTTGGCTTTCTCACAAGACGCCAATGCAGTGCGTGAGGCCGCCATGCTTTGCGGAGACATAGGACAGGCCGCTGTTCTAGCAAAGACAGGTCATCTCCATGAAGTGGAGCCTCGTCTTTTTGTGCCTCTAAAAGTCATGCTGGCTTCACCCGAAGAGACAGCGGCTGATATCTGGCAACGCATGGTCAAGGAGGAGTCAGAAGGTGAAGCTGCGGTATGGCTAGAAGACAAATTTGATGGCATTCGGGCTCAATTGCATCGCTCGGCAGACCGCGTGGAGATTTACACGCGAGATTTAAAAGCCATCAGCTCGCAGTTCCCAGAAATCGTCCAGGCTGCGCAGGGATTGAATGAGGATGTCATTCTGGATGGTGAAATCATTGCTTTTGCTGAGGACAAGAAATTGTCGTTCTTTGATTTGCAAAAACGGTTAGGTCGTCGTGATCAGGCGGATCTGTTTTTGCCGAGCGACATCAGCGTCAAGTATGTGGTCTTTGATCTGCTTTGGAGAAATGAGCATTCTTTGTTAGGTGAGTGTTTGTCTGTTCGGCGTCAGGGGTTGGAGGCTTTGCCGATGCCGACAGGCTTGGCCTTGATCGAAGTCCAGCAAGCTCTCTCAGTAGAAGAGATTGAGGCCGCTTTTATGGCTGCACGCCGTCGGAGTAATGAGGGTTTAATTGCCAAGGATCCCGACAGTCTCTATTCCCCAGGCAGACGTGGGAAATCGTGGCTGAAACTTAAAAAGGCTTTTGCTACCCTGGATGTGGTGGTGGTAAAAGCCGAGCAGGGACACGGTAAACGCAGTCATGTGTTGAGCGATTACACCTTTGCTGTGCGTGATGAACACGGAGCTTTGCGTGTCATCGGAAAAGCCTACTCAGGTCTAACGGATGCTGAAATCGAAACGCTGACAGAACACTTTACTCAAACCACCTTGGAACAAAAAGGCCGCGTCCGGAAGGTGATTCCTGATACGGTTTTAGAAATCGCCTTTGATTCCATTCAGGCTAGCAGCCGCCATGACAGTGGACTTTCACTGCGGTTTCCTCGTATCAAAGCCATCCGCACAGACAAAACACCGGAGGAAATTGATACGCTGGCCTATGCTCAGAAATTGGCGGGCGTGGTCCCGAAATAAAAATTCACCGTCAGTGATCCGAATGCTTGCGGCTTGCCGCATGAGCGTTTGATGAAACTTGAAACCGCCTCCGCCCCTCCTGCGCTGACGCAGGATTTGTTGAATAGCTTGTTGCTTTTAGGCATCTCCACTTTGGGTGGTTATTTCACCTGGCAGGTGATGAATGCGCCTAGCGGCGGTTCCATTCACCTGCGTTTGTTAACCATCTTATTGGTCCATCCTTTTGCCACCGCAGCGTGGGTATTCTGTGGTTTACCCAGCTTCGGTTTGGCGCTGAAAAGTCTTTTGCAGGCAGTCCACCAACGCAAGGTAATGGCGGGAATGCTGAGTTTAGGTTTGATGGTATTGAGCTTGGTCGGCCTCGTGTTTTGGATTTGAATAAACCAATCGATATGAACCAAATCACTCTTCTACTTCAATCCTGCCAGCAGGGACATAAAGATGCGCCGAATCAATTGCTGACCGAAGTCTATGCAGAATTACGCCGCGTAGCCGCCGCCAAAATGGCGCGTGAATCTCCCGGTCAGACTTTGCAGGCAACGGCCCTGGTTCATGAGGCCTGGATCAAATTGGGAGATGCGAATTTCCAAAATAGGGCGCACTTTTTTGGCGCGGCAGCTGAAGCCATGCGCCGTATTTTAATCGACCGAGCGCGCAAACGTCAGGCGGTTAGGCACGGTTCAGGGAAAGAACATCTTGAATTGGATGACGGACTGCAAATTGCGGCACCACCTGTCCAAGATGATGAATTGTTAGCCGTCCACGAGGCTTTGGATAAACTCGCTGTCGAAGATCAGCGGAAGGCTGAGCTGGTAAAGCTGCATTATTTTGTGGGTCTAACCTTTGCGGAAGCAGCGGAAGTATTGGGTGTTTCGGAGCCTACCGCCAAGCGGGATTGGGCTTATGCACGTGCTTGGTTGCACCGTGAAATCAGCATTTTGCGCTAAATTTGAGTCTTTATTGAGTCTTCGGAAAAATTCTGCTAGGGTTTCCGGTTGCCATTTTTCTGAAAGCACATCACTATCCGCGCTCTTTTCCGCCTGCACCAAAGTTTGCGGAATCTTAGCGAACCAACGCCCAACCTCACGAGCCATGCCTGCGAAAAAGAAGCCAGCGCCCAAAGCTCCGGCCAAACCTGCGAAGAAAGCCGCTGCTAAACCCGCCCCTAAAAAGGCTGTCAAAGCCGCCAAACCCGCGCCGAAACCTCCAGCTAAGCCCGTGAAAAAGGCGGCGAAACCTGCGCCGAAGAAATCTCCCCCTGTGAAGAAAGCCCCAGAACCCGCCAAACCCGCCCCGAAACCCGCAGCCAAAAAAGCTGCGACTAAGCCTGCTCCAGCTAAAAAAGAAGCGGCTAAACCTACAGCAACCAAAAAAACGAAGGCTCCAGCTAAAGTGATTGAGCCTGAGAAAGTTCCTGCGCCTGCCAAAAAAGCGGCTGAAGTTAAGCCCGCTCCCGCTGCGGCGAAAAAGACTGCACCCAAAGCCGCCGCTCCAGCTCCAACAGTTGAAAAAGCTGCCGCAAAGTCGAAATCGAAAGCAGTTGTGTCCACCCCAAAGATCACAAACGTGCGTCGTATGGGTCGTGCTGAAGATGAAGGCATCACCATGGATGGTCCGCCGAAGAAACCTGTGCTGCCTGCTGCGTTCATGAAAAAGCAGCGTCAGCGCCTCGTGGAATTGCGGGATGCTTATCTCAACTCCGCTGAAGGGGTGACGGCAGAAAGCCTGCGCGGTGGTGAAGGGGGGGATTCATCCGCCTTTGGTATGCACCAAGCGGATGCAGGCAGTGATGCCTATGACCGTGACTTTGCTCTGAGCCTCTTGGCCAAAGAGCAGGACGCCATTTATGAAATCAATGAAGCTTTGAAGCGAATTGACGCCGGAATGTACGGCATTTGTGAAATGTCTGGCGAGACGATTTCTGAAGAACGTCTGGAAGCTCTTCCGTTCACCCGTTTCACTGTCGTTTGTCAGGAACGCCTTGAACGTGAACAGCGTAGTGGCCGTTGGAATCGCCCCGTTCGCTCACTTTTCGGCCTGGATGACGCTGGTGATGATAGCGATGATGACCGCGATGAAGAGGAAACCACCACCACTTCAAACAGCAATAACAACGAGTCGCTTGACTTCAGCAAAGAGTAATCTAGTCTTCCACCCCCAATTTTATGGCACGCGAAATCATCATCCTCGAATGCACGGAAGCTAAGGCGGAGGGTAAACCCACCTCCCGCTACGTCAGCACTCGCAACAAAAAGAGTCCCCGCACCCCGGGTCGTCTTGAGAAAGTGAAATTCAATCCTTTCCTCAAGCGCCGCACCCTGCACCGCGAGATTCGCTAATCCGCTGCCGACACCGTCATGCAACCTAAGACTACAGAACGCCTCATCTCTCTCCGCAAAAACAACCGCCGGATGCCACGCCGTCGGATGGATATCCCGGTTGAGAAGCTCGTTTACAGCAACCCTGAGTTGCTTTCCCGTTTCCTCACGGAGACTGGCAAGCTGATTCCTCGTCGCACCACTGGCCTTCCAGCTTGGCTTCACCGCAAGGTGACTCGCGAAGTGAAGCGCGCTCGTGCTGTGAACCTTCTGCCCTGAGCAGACCGATAGCGGTGTTATAATTTTTTCCCACTGTTGCTTGCTGCGGCAGTGGGAAATTTTGTTTCGTTTATCTTAGCATGGCTAATCTCAAAGACACTCAGAACGAGCGGGATGATCGTAAAATCGCGATCGACCGCGTCGGCGTAAAAAATCTGCGTTTCCCAATGCGGATTCGCGATCGTGACCAGTCCCAGCAGCACACGGTTGCTACCGTGACGATGGCGGTGGATCTTCCACATCATTACAAAGGGACTCATATGAGCCGTTTTGTGGAAATCCTTCATGCCCATGGACGTGAACTAACGGTCGCCAGCATCGCGGCCATGCCCAAAGAGCTTCTGACCCGATTGAATGCTCAAAAGGCCCACGTGGAGATGCGTTTCCCGTATTTCCGGGCAAAACGTGCACCGATTACGAAAGCCGAAGGCCTGTTAGACTACGGGGTCATCTTTGAGGTGAATGCCGAAGGGGAAGATATTGATTACATCGTCACGGTGGAAGTGCCTGTGACCACGCTTTGTCCCTGTTCCAAAGCCATCAGTGAACGCGGCGCTCACAACCAGCGTGGAGTGGTGACTCTATCCGTGCGCTTTAGACAGCCCATTTGGATCGAAGACCTGATCGAACTCGTCGAAGCCAGTGCGAGTAGCCAGCTTTACAGCGTGCTCAAGCGTCCAGACGAGAAATACGTCACGGAGGCCGCCTACGACAATCCGGTGTTTGTGGAGGATTTAGTGCGCAGCGTGGCTCAAAAGGCTTCCAAGCATAAAATGATCAAGTGGTTCCGGGTCGAAGCGGAAAACTTCGAGTCCATTCACAACCACAATGCTTGGGCAGTGATCGAGAGCACAAATAATAAGCCACAAGCTGATTCGTAACCAGCTTGCAGCTTTCTGTTTGGGATCTGCTGTAAAAGGCGGCGTAGAATCTGCGTATGTTCTGCCGCCCATGTTCGTGTTTCCCCCCGTATTTCGCCTTTTTTCCGTCCTTGCTCTAGGGGCGGTCGTGGCGCGTGCCGAAGGAGTGCCATCTTTTCGTAATGAGGTGATGGCCGCCGTTTCCAAAGCGGGGTGCAATCTCGGAACCTGTCACGGCAATGCGACAGGGAAGGGCGGTTTTAAGCTCTCTCTCCGTGGGCAAGACATTGATTATGACTTCAATGCGCTGACTCGGGATGTCTCTGGAAGAAGAGTGAATCCATTCTCTCCCGACGAAAGCCTGATCCTTGTGAAAGGCATTAATAAACTGGCGCATGAGGGTGGTAAACGCATAGACCCCAAAGGTTGGGAATACAAGGTTCTACGCGACTGGATCGCCGCTGGTATGCCCGCTGTCTCCAAGGCAGATGTGCGCGTGAAAAAGCTGGAGGTGACTCCGGCGGCTGCCATTTTGGACGAGGGCCAAAGCCAAGTACAGATTGCCGCTAAAGCTTTTTTTTCCGATGGAAGTCAGCGCGATGTCACGGCGCAAGCTGTGTATGAACCTCTGCAAAACGGCCTTGTGGAAGTCAGTTCTGGAGGGCTCGTCAAGCGCTTGGAGTTTGGCGAACCCACCGTCTTGGTGAGATATCTAGATCAAAGTGTGCCCGTGAAGCTCACATTTTTGCGCACCAATCCGAATTTTGTTTGGGCCAAACCTCGCCAAGATAATTATGTGGACAGCCGAGTCTTCACCAAGCTGAAGACCCTGCGGATCAATCCCAGCAACGTTTGCGCAGATGAAGTCTTCATCCGCCGTGCCTATTTGGATTTGTTGGGAATGGTTCCTCCTGCCGAAGATGCACGCGCTTTTGCAGCAGACAAAACTCCCGATAAACGAGCGCGTTTGGTGGACAAATTGCTTGTTAGGCAAGAGTTTGCAGACGCATGGGCCTTGAAATGGGCAGATGTCTTGAAGGTAGAAGGCCGCACTTTGGACCAGAAAGGTTTGCAGGCCTTTCACGGATGGCTCAGAGAGGCCATCGCACAAAATCGCCCCGTGGACGCGATGGTGAGAGCGATGATCTCCTCTCGTGGGAGCACGTATGAAGAGGCCCCTTCAAACTTTTATCGGGCCAACCGCACGCCAGCCTCACGTGCCGTTGCTGCCGCTCAGGTTTTTATGGGT
>JAOZVT010000668.1:361-7604 GCA_025869455.1 Prosthecobacter sp. | reverse complement strand
ATGACTCAAAATCTAGGTAGGTGAATGCGGAGTTGCTGGGTCTCCACCTCTGGATCGTCTTCATAATTCTCGGGTGTCACTGGACGGCCTAACAGCATGGTTTGAAATTTTCCTTCTCCACGCCAGTCTGCCTCTGAATCCAGTTTGGCAGCGGTACTACGATTGGTAACACGCAAAAGAATATCCACTGCCGCAGGACGCCGCTCCACAGGCCAGAGCGCATTTTCCGCCAAGGATGCCACCCCATTCAAACTCTGCGGGTCATTCGCTTCAGCCAAAAGAGCCACCAATGGTTTGACCTTGAATTGGATGACTTGAAAAACGATGGGTTCAGAAACTGAAACCACCGCTGTCGCCCCAGCCGCAGCTGCATTGGTGGCTGCCGAAGATGGGTTAGCCAGAAGTTTCCACTCTTCATTACTGATCAAGGATGAGCCTAACTGAAGATGATCTCTCAGTTTCACATAGGTTTCCTCCGTGGTGTATTGGCGGCGATAGAGCTTTTGGCTGCTACGTCCACCCGCGTCAGGAGTGTAGCCCACCGCATAGGCGACTAAGACAAGACTCCCCTGGTCAGCTGCGCTGCTAACGATGGATGCCCCAGCCATGCGTGAGCGGCGGAGAAAGGCGATGCGATCCGAGCCCAATTCCGTCTCAGACGACACATGCAGAAACCTCGGGGCCAGATCATCACCAGTGCTTTCAGGATCATCTGGCATGGCGCAGTAGGAGCGTAAATCTGCACGCAGGATCTCTAAGCCTGCACGGCTTTCAACAGAGGCACTGCTACGCCGCTGCTGGCCTGTGTAAGCATTGAGACTGCTTTCTAACATGGAGGCTAGCATCACCAAAAGAATGCTGGAGACTGCCATGGCCATCATCAATTCAACCAGTGTAAAACCTGGGCATGCCCGGGTGTCCCCTACCCTTCGCCATGCGGATTCGTCTCTGTCTGGGGTTGTGGTGAATCCATTCATGAGACGGTCTCGGTTAGGCCTGGCATCAGCGATTCCAATAAAAGTCATAGCTGAATTTCTTTCGACTTTTCACGGGGGCTGACGGTGGTGATTCGATGCTGATCCTCACCTGAGTCAGTACCGACGATGGAGGCGGTGCCGTAGGATCAGGTGGCGACTTCACGCTCGTAAAGGGGTAAGTCGAGGTTCCCAAAGGGGCCAATTCAGCCTCATCTGGCATGATGATGACCTGCCCATCTCCACCACTGCTGATTAAGTCCTCATTCTCAATACCCTCGATCGAAACTAACCAGGCCACACCTGGAACAGTGGATCCCTTTTCGTAAATTACCTCGGAGGCTCCAACGGCAGGCTGGCCATTCACGAGCGGGATACCTGCACGATCATAATACAAGACATGACGCCCAATAGTGGCCCCCGCATCAGGACGCAAAACCTTGGTTTGACGCTCATCAGTCGCGGCAGGAGTCTGGTTCAAAGCACCTAGCTGAAGATCATGAAAGACCTCCTGGGCAATGACCAGTGCCTTGGTCCGCATGTTCCCGTCTTGACTGGCACTCATGCTTCCAGCCAGAAGCCCCAGAGTCCCCAACGCCGCCGTGGAGATAATACCAGTGGCCATCAGTGTTTCGACCAAAGAAAATCCGGCCTGAACCAGGGTGTTTCGGATCAAATGAGAGGAGGGCTTTTTCATGGCAGTAATTGGGCACGGCCCGTGGTGGCACGAATTTCGATCAACTGCAGATTGGTAGGTGTCGTCTCGCCCTTCATCTGAGCGGACTCCGCGACACACAAATAGTAGGGACCGGGGGTGGGAACTGCCCCTGGCTTAGAGGCTTGAGCGGTGGGAAAAGTCACCTCTCCCAAGTCTCCAAAAACGACAGCCACTTGGGCCTGATTGTCAGACTCTCTCAAACCCGTAATTCCAAGCTGTCTCGGTGTTTGAGCGGCGATAGAAAGCACATTGGTTCCAGAAGTGATGGTTTCCGGCAGACCCGCCCATAAAACGATGCCGCTGGGAAGTTGTCTCCAGACGATGCCACTGACACCTCCTTTCTTCTGCAATAGGCCAAACTCGCGATAGGCCTGAACCCCAAAGTCATCTGCCTTTTGCCTAAACACGATCAAAGAAGAAGAGCTCGTGCGCATGGCGTCACTGCGAGCTTCTTCAAGGGCACTCACTAAATTTTGGGCCGCCGTTAATCGGGAGGTGGAACGCAAGGACTCCAGAGAACCCACCGTCACATACAGCATGATCGAGAGAATCACGACCGTGGCCAGAGACTCAATCAGAGTAAAGCCTTGGGCGCGGAGAGATCTCCGTCCAGATAGGCCAAACTGAGTAAAACAGACAGTGGTCATGATGGTTGAGCAGACATTGATGTCCGCTAGCACAGGGTGCCTAACCGCAAGGTCCGTGCCATCACAGCTATGTGCCGTTTTCGTTGAATATGGTTATTCCAACTCATGCCGTACGGGCATGAAAGAGCTCCATTTACACCACTTTTATTACCATGCAGAATAACCAATAGTTAGCAGGTTTATCCATATGGAATCGTCAAATTTCATATTTGCCTAATCCCCCCCTTCATTCACCTAACTAACTTTGAGAGCAGCTAAAGACAAAGATAATGCTGTAAAAATAATACGCATTTCCTCAAAGCTCCGAAAAAAATCTCTGCGTCCTTCTCCCCAAAGCCGTCTCACCGCCACTCAAGTTCAGGCATCGGGTCCACAAACACTTCGATTCCGCCTTTTTCAGACCATTGTGGATCCAGGCAGCAAATCAAAAAAAAGCGCTGAGAGAAACCCCTCAGCGCTTTTCTAGATTCTAATGCGACAGACCTTAGGGAGCCTTGACTGGGGCTTCGGCAGGAGCCGGAGCAGCTGGTGCCGCCGGAGGAGTTACCTCTTTCAGAGCCTCAACGGCAGGCTTTACTGCTGCTTTAGGTGCAGGTGGCGCTGATGGAGTTGGCGTGACCTCGATCTTTGGAGCAGCCGGAGCAGGCTGGACTTCTACTTTCGGGGCTGGGGTCACTTCGATCTTCGGTGCAGGAGCCGCAGGTGTAGGTGTTACCTGAATTTTGGGGGCCGTCGGTGCTCCAGGAGTCGAAGGAACGACCTGAATCTGAGGTGCCGCGCCACCAGGCATGAGGGTGGGGTTCAGCGTTGTTGAATTAAGATTCAACTGTGGTGCTCCCGGTGCAGAAGGCGGAGGGGTCACCACTTTTGGCTTCGGCGGGCCGTCCACTTCTTTGGTAGGCAGCTTAGCCGTGATCCATTTCATGCGGCTTTCGCTCTGATCAATGAAAGCGGAATCCGCATTCGCGAAATTGGCTGGGACAGATTCATAGGCAGCCTTGGCCTCTTCCTCTTTCCCTTGTGACCATTTAATATCACCGAGACGCAATTGCGCCAAGGCCGCCACATCACTGTTAGCAAACTCTGTGGTAATGCGTTCGAAGACAGGCTGTGCTTCAGCAGCCTCTCCCATGGATTCCAGCTTGGTAGCCAAACCTAGCAAAGCCTGTGGCAACAAAGGATGATCCGAGTGCTTCGTGGAAAATTCACGAAGAGCAGCCACGGAGGAGTCCTTTTTGTTCTGCGCCCAGAGAAGATCCGCCTTCAACAAGAGTGCATTTCCAGCCGCCGAAGTGCCGGAGTACTCACTGATGACCAAATCACAGTCTTCAACGGTTTTAGCTGAAGCAAATGCTTCACCTGCCGCAACCGCATTGGCATGACTGGTATAACTAGTGATGCCATAGAAAATCACCGCCACAATGGCAGCGATAAACAGGGAGACCAATTTCTTGAAATTAGCTTCCAGAAACTGCTCCATAGGAGTGGAGGTTTCAATAGGAGCAGGAGGAGTTTGAACGGTAGGAGTCGCTTTGGACATGAGCCGGGGTTTCTACAATAAATCAAAGATTAGGCACCCACTTTAGCACGGGCCTCATCGGCCAAGGCGGTGGAAAGGTAACGTTCGCCCGTGGAGCAAGCCACTGTGACGATCAGTTTACCTGCGTTTTCGGGACGTTTAGCCACTTCAATAGCAGCGACGACATTGGCCCCCGTGCTGATACCGACCAAGAGACCTTCTTCTTTGGCCAAACGGCGAGCCATGGCAAAGGCGTCATCGTTGCTAACTTTCACGCATTCGACTATCTGAGGATTCCCCTCACTGTCTTTCAGGTGAAGGTTTTTCGGCACAAACCCTGCTCCAGTACCCTGAATTTTGTGAGGGCCTGGCTGGATAGGCTCGCCAGCCAAAGTTTGGTTAATAACCGGAGAAGCCTCAGGCTCCACCGCAATGGCTTGGAAGCTAGGCTTGCGTGGTTTGATGACTTCCACAGCACCCGTGATGGTGCCGCCCGTGCCCACACCTGCGACAAAGATATCCACTGCACCGTCGGTATCTGCCCAGATCTCTTCAGCCGTCGTTTTCTTATGGATGGCTGGGTTGGCTGGGTTTTCAAACTGCTGCGGCATCCAGGCATTCGGAGTTTCCTTCAGGATCTCTTCAGCCTTAGCGATGGCCCCTTTCATGCCCTGAGGACCAGGCGTCAGCACCAAGTCAGCCCCGAGAAGGGCCAACAATGTGCGACGCTCCAAGCTCATCGTCTCAGGCATCGTCAGCACCAGCTTGTACCCCTTTGCCGCAGCCACAAAGGCCAGGGCGATCCCCGTATTGCCACTGGTAGGCTCCACGATGAGCGTGTCCTTCGTCAGGATTCCACGTGCCTCGGCGTCCTCAATCATGGCCATGCCGATACGGTCCTTCACGCTTCCCAGTGGATTGAAGAACTCGCACTTCAAAGCGATGGTGGCATTCAGCCCTTCCGTCACTTTATTCAGTTTGACCAATGGCGTATTACCAACGGTTTCGACGATGTTATTGTAGATATGGCCCATGATGGTGCAGGGTTTGAGAGGGGTTGAAAGACCAACCTGAGACAAAAAAACAAGCGTCTCAGGCCTGAGGGTGAAGTTTATAGGAGCGCAGAGGCGGGCTTGCAAAGGAAAAAACCGCCACGCAACCCTACTCAATGGGCTTCCAAAAGAATCCGGCCAGAGTGGATTGGGGTGCTGTTCAGAGGGGCAGCCCAGCTTTCTGGGAGTTGCGGTAACAGAAAATAGCCATACCCTTTCAGCCCTTCACTGCCAACATGGATCAACCCTTGGAATGTGACCTTGCGCTTGGTGGCGCGCGTGCTCCCAGGAGGCCCCACATCCTCTAAGGCCAAGCCACCGCTGATTTGACCCGTTTTTGGGTTCACTTTCAGAGTCACTCCAGCAGGATTTTGCTCAGTTCCCGCTTTGGGAAGAATGACTTTATGTTTGGATGTGATTTGGATTGTCGTATCAGGATTAATAGCAGACAGCTCGATTCCGCCCCCCTGAAACCGAACCGCCGCATTGTCGGGCTGGTTTTCTAGATCCAGAACGATGAAAGGGGAAATCGGTGGTAGATACCGTTGCCCCAGCACCTGCAGACTCAGGGGGGCAAAACCGTCTGGGTAAAGCCGACCTGCAGCAACAGGCCGGGACCAAGTCAATGCACCATGGATGGGGTTATCTTGGTCATCATTATCATCTAGCCCTCGGCCAATCGAGAGACTTCCTGTGAGGGATCCCTTGATCTTGGATTTATAAAGGAGCTGATGCAACAGAACCTGCCCTTGAGGCCCTAAGAACACACTGCCAGTAACCGTTTCCCCATCCGCCGTCTTTCCTACCAGCTTTACCGCCCCTGTGATAGCGACAGTGGCTGAGGCAAACCCTGGTGAATCTGGAAACTCAGGCTCCACCAGATCAACCTGCGGTTCAAACCCAAAATTATAAAGTCCATCGTAGGCATTGGCGGGATTGCTCTTCGTATTCCAGGCATTACGCCAACCGCCGATATCCAACACAACCCCGCCATCCGTGAGGTTCCCCTCCAGCGAATTCGTTTCTGGATTCAGGGTAAAGGCTAGTTGCAGAGGTGGTTGGGGTGAAGGCAGCGGAATCTGGATGCTACCTATTGGTTTGCTGCCCGATTCCATGGACATATGAATCAGTCCTCCCTTAAAGCTGATCACCTTGCGAGCGCCCAGTGTTAGCTTACCGGTAAAGCTACCTGAGAGTGTAGTGACCAAGTCCAGTCTGCCGCCGAGGTCATCATTAAAAGCATGCCGTGTTAATGGAGCAACGAAGGTTCCGACACTGCCCGCCGGGAGCGGATTCACAAAGAGACTGACATTCACGACATCACTGCCCTTGGCATTTTTTGCCGTGATTTTCACAGGGTACGCCCCATCCTTATAACCCGTCACCCGACCTGAGATGACTCCGAGGATAGGGTCAATCATCAACCCAGGAGGCAAACCTGAAACAGTGAATGAGGAGGGTACCCGTTGCGGGTCTGCACTTACAGGCACCTCATATTCATACTCCTCACCTATAATCGTAGGAGGCAGGACATCTCCTGATTTCAAAGGGGTGATGTCAGGCCCCTGATTCACCACCCAAAGCTCATGAGCACCGGCTGACACCATACCGCCAGGTCCGGTAACCGTGCAAACATAGGCACCGGCATCGCCCAATTCAGCCTCCTTCAATGAGACCTTTTTCCCATCACTGGAGATCACCATTCGGCTGGGTACAGGAGTCCCTTCATGACTCCACAAAAGCTCCAGCCCCACCCCCGCTGTTTTGAAGGACCATGAAGTTTTTCCACCTTCTGCGACGAAGACCTGATCCCCAGGACTTTCAGCAACCCCGACTTGAGCTTCTTCACTCTCATCAGATTCTGAGGAAGTAACTGTGACGGTGTAGGCCCCTGCGTTGGCTAACTGAACATTCGGTAGCCGCAATTCAGATTGGATGGCGTCTCGAATGATTTTACCGTTTTTCTTCCATTGATAGGAAAGAGGAGGTTTGCCCAATGCCAGAACACTCATCACCAAGTCCTCACCAACAATCGCCAACTGATGTTGTGGTTGCATCTGAATCTCCGGCGTGTCTCCGATGACACGCAGTTGAACTCCTGCCGTAGTCACCGTCTCCACGGGATTGGTGACACGCACAGCATAGAGACCCGAGTTATCTGGAATCAGGTCTGTCAGCACCAAAGCTGAACCTGTTTGGTTAGGCAGTGGCTCACCGCCTTTTAACCATTGATAAGTGATGGGGGCCGATCCCGTAACCGCCACCTCGAATGTGGCACCTTCTGTTTCGCTGACAGTTTGTGGAAGTAGCTCACTCAGGAACGTAAGGCCCAC
>JAOZVT010000668.1:0-351 GCA_025869455.1 Prosthecobacter sp. | reverse complement strand
GACACGGTGACCACGCCAGAAGTCAGTTCCCCATCATTGACCTCAAAGGTAAAACTATCTGACCCCGAATACCCCTGCACGGATGTATAAGTAAGATTTGGAATCGCCCCTGACAGGCTGCCATGCAAAGGAAGATCCACGAGATTAAATTCCAAATCCGATGTCTCGACATCTCCCCCCGTAAGAGTAATGACCAGAGGGATGCTATCAGGTGTGGTGACTGATTGCGCCAGGGCCAAGGGAGCATCATTCACCGCATTTATTGTTAGGGTGATTGTTGCCGTATTAGAATCCGCCAAGCCATCGTTTGCTTTGAAAGCAAAGCTGTCCTCACCATAAAAATTCGCAGCA
>JAOZVT010000667.1 GCA_025869455.1 Prosthecobacter sp. | reverse complement strand
GTGCCGAGCCAAATTGACATGTTCGAGCCCAAGCCCGATCTCATGAAACTGGATGGCAAAGATTTCCCGGGCGAAATCAAATACGACGATGCCGCAGGGGCCAGTCGTGAAGTGATGGGGCCACAGTGGAAGTTTAAACCGCGTGGTGAGAGCGGCATCGAAATGAGTGACCTCATTCCCTACATGGGCAGCATTGCCGATGAGATGACTTTGATACGCTCCATGCATACGGGCGTGAACAATCACGGTCAATCCATCTATGCTTTGCTGAATGGCCAGATCGTCGGCGGACGTCCAACTCTAGGCAGTTGGATCACTTATGGCTTGGGCAGCGAAAATCAGGATCTACCTGCCTATGTGGCTCTGACTGACCCACGTGGGCTGCCTGTGCTAGGCGTGGATAATTTCAGCAATGGCTGGTTACCCTCCGTTTATCAAGGCACCGTGGTGAGGTCAAAAGAGCCACGCATTTTAAACCTCGATCCACCACTATCTTTAAAAGGTGAGGCGCAGGCTCGATACCTGAATTTTGTTCAGCGACTTAATCGCGAACACGCGGATTCGCGTCCTGGGGAGAGTGATCTGGAGGCTCGTATCCAGAGCTTTGAGCTTGCCGCAAGGATGCAGACAGCTGCTAAAGAAGCGCTGGATATCAATCAGGAAAGCGAAGCCACGAAGAAGCTCTACGGTTTGGATAAACCGGCTACAGAAGAGTTTGGCAAACGCTGCCTCATCGCTCGCCGTATGGTGGAGCGTGGTGTGCGCTTTGTTTCCATCTTCACGGGCAATCAGACCTGGGATCATCATTCCAGCATCTTGACCTCCTTGCCCAAAGCTTGTGAACAGGTGGACCAACCCGCCGCTGCTTTAGTGCTAGATTTAAAACAGCGCGGTCTTCTGGATAGCACGGTTGTCCATTGGGGCGGTGAGATGGGGAGACTGCCGGTGATTCAGAATCGCGCGGGAGCCAAAACACGCACCACAGTGGGGCGTGACCACAATACCTATGGCTTCAGCATGTGGGTAGCAGGTGGTGGTTTTAAAGCTGGTTATGCTCACGGTGCTACCGACGAGTTTGGTCATCATGCCGTGGATAAAGTCGTGAATCATTACGACTACCACGCCACGCTACTTCATCTCTTCGGTCTTGATCCCAAGAAACTCAGCTACAAGCGCAACGGTACGGAGCAGGTGCTCGTCGAAAATCCTTCCGCACAAGTTGTCTCAGAACTGCTGGCTTGATTATCCCAACAACGCCTCCAGCCGCTTCACGCTAGCAGGTTGAGCCGTGCCCAATTCTTGCGCAAAGATGGACACGCGATACTCTTCAAACAGCCATCGGAAAGCCTCGCGATTCTTGTCGCTGGCTTCCTGCTCCCAGCCGTTGAAGTCTGCAATCAAAGCCGCTTTTTCCAGATCCTTTCCAGGATTGTTGGAAGCCCGTTCTGCCCTCAGTAAAATAGCCTTCAGGTAACGCGGTAGATGCATCAACTGCGCGTGAGGCGTGACGGATAGTAAGTTAGGCGGAAGGAGTCTTGCGAGGTCTTGTTCAAGTCCCGCATAGCGTTTGGGGAAAGCTAAAATCTTTTGCCTGAGCTCTTCCGTCTGCTTCAACAAATCGCGCACTCGATGTGTCAAGGCTGGCAATTCACGGCATGTGCGTTCGCACATTTCTAGAAAACGTTTCTGCGTGAGGGGTAGCAGTGGCTCCAGTCGCAAGGCATGTGCCAGAATGTGATCGCACGCAGCCGTGGCTCTGTTTTCTACGGGCGCATTCGCAGTGGGGCGGCTGCCCAAAGCGGCGAGACCACTCTGGAAATTCAGCGTCTTTTGAGGGGCCGCTTTCACATCGAGAATACGCAATTCCTTGTGCAGCCAAGCGATGTCCTTGCCCAACAAATTTTCTGCCAATTGGCGGATGGCTGCAGGAGTGCTTTTGTGGGCTTCTTCCGCCTGTTTGAAAAGTCGAAGATCCACTTCGCCATCACGCAAAACGAGTCCTGGATATCCAAGCACGTGCATGCCGTTGATCGTCTCCACCAGCACCGTTTCGGGAACGTCGCCAAAGGACCAAGACGAGAGCGCATAATCCTCGAAACGCTTCGCCGTTTGATCCCAGGCATCGGACTTGCGTTCCTGCTTGCGCATGGTTTCGCGGATGCTGTCCACATCACGACTGGTCATCACGGTCTTGTTTCCTTGACCCATCACCTCGATTCGCGGTTGCAAATACTCGGGCAGTGATTGTGCACTCCAGTCTGTGGCTTTGACATCCAAGCGGTAACGTTGACGCAAAAATGCCGCCAGGGCTTCATGAAAATCAGAGCGACCAGGATCGAAATCGCGGGCTATTTCGCGCGCCTTAGCTTCCAGTGGCATCAGATCTCGGCGCACAGCCTTGGGCAGAGCACGTAGTAGCGTGGTGATCTGCTCTTCACGCAATCCGGGGACCATCCACAGCACTTGGCCACTGGTCAAATGCTCGGCCATCGGCTGCGGTACCTGCACTGTCACCCCATCATCTTCTTGTCCCGGTTTGTAGGCGTAGCTGATCGGCAGCACGCTGTTTCCCACTGAGGCGGCATCTGGAAACATTTCCAAATCACAGGACAAATCTTCGCCGCCCGTCAGGTCTTCTTCGCGGGCACATAAAAAGCCTGGTTCCTCACGCACGCGGGCATTCACCAGCTTGTTCAGATCGTGAACGGAAGAGATGTTTTGCAAGCGTGCGCGATAGTATTCAAAGAGGTGTTCCTCCACGGCATACACACGACTACTTCTCACTCGGGTGAGTGTGGCCTCTAGGCGATCACGTAACTTTTGGTTATGCTGGAAGAAGCGATGCGGCAGATTGGTAGTGCCTTCTAGAAGAGCACCACGAATGAAAAGTTGCGTGGCGGCCACTGAGTCAATCTTGCCAAAGTCAATCGGTTGACGCTTGACCTCCAGGCCATGAAGAAGCTGGCGCTCGGTCACCAAAACGCGCCCCGCCTTGGCGCTCCAGTGCGGTTCGCTGTAACGTCGCTCGACCAGGTGAACTCCTAGTTCCGCTGCCCATTGCGGATCAATGCGCGCAATCGACCGAGCAAAAAGCTGGGAAGTTTGTACGATCTCTCCCGCGACGATCCATAGTGGCTGTCGGGTCTTTTCCTGGCCTTGTTTGCCTTGCTTCTCGCGTCGCTCGTAAAGATTCGATCCTGGAAAGACCATCACCTCACGGTTTCCCACTGCCTTGTATTGATTGCGCTCCAGTCGTGTGGCGATGTGGCCCAGATGGCCTGCTAGAATGCAGCGGTGCAGAGCTTGGTCATGCACATTGGCACCTTCGCGTTCCGCCTTAATGGCCGCCTTATCCCAGGGGGAATTCGAGGCGGGTACGGAGGGTTTTTGGGCCTCGGGCGCAGGCTTCGCTGCATGGCGTCGATCATCTTTAAAAGTATCGCGCAACTGCTGCCACACATCCCGCCACTCCGTCATGCGGGTAAAGCTGATGAAGTAGGATTTACAAAATTTGCGCAGTTGGTTTTTCCCACCCGCCATAGGTTCCGGGGCTGATTGCCAGATTTTCAGCAGGCTGAGAAAATCCGATTCAGGCGAGGCGAAATGTTTGTGCGCGGCCTGGGCTTGTTCGCGTTTGTCTTCAGGCCTTTCACGCGGGTCGGGGATGCTCAGCCCGGCAGCAATGATGAGCATGTCTTCCAGGCAACCTTCCTCACGCGCTTGCAGGAGCATGCGGCCCAGAGTGGGGTCTAAGGGCAGGCTAGCTAGCTCACGGCCCGTGGCGGTCATCTCATGCGTCTCACCCAGCGCACCCAGTTCATGCAGCAAATCATAACCTGCGCGAATGGAGGCACTGACGGGTGGATTGATGAAAGGAAAACTTTCGATTTCGCCTAACCGAAAGGCTTTCATTCGTAAGATGACCTCAGCCAGATTGGAGCGCTGAATCTCTGGTTGGGTAAAGCGCGGGCGTTTGTTAAAGTCCTCTTCTTCATACAAGCGGATGCAAACACCATCCTGTACACGTCCGGCACGTCCAGCGCGTTGATTCGCACTGCTTTGACTGACCGCTTCCACGGGCAATCGTTTGGTCCGTGTGCGTGGATTGTAGCGACTCATTCGGGCCAGCCCCGTATCCACCACATAGCGAATGCGTGGCAGTGTGATGGATGTTTCCGCCACGTTGGTCGCCACAATGACTCGGCGTTTGGAGCCTGGAGAAAACACCCGCTGCTGCTCATGCGAGGCCATCCGCCCAAACAAGGCCAAGACTTCGATGCCTTTGCCTAAACGACCATCCAGTGCGTCGCGAGTATCACGGATATCGCGTTCCGTCGGCATGAAGACGAGCACATCTCCAGCATTCGTTTCGATCAAGACTTCCTCCACGGCAGCAATGGCGGCGTCAATGTGGCTAGGGTCTTCATCGTCATCTCCGACTGGCTTGTAGCGGATGTCCACGGGGTAAAGCCGACCTGAGACTTCGATGATGGGCGCATTGCCAAAGTGGGCACTGAATGCTTCTGTATCAATGGTGGCAGAAGTAACGACTAATTTTAGATCCGGCCGCTTCACCAGCAGCGTCTTGAGATAGCCTAACAAAAAGTCAATATTCAGGGAGCGTTCATGCGCCTCATCCAGAATGAGGATCGAGTAAGCGCGCAGCAGGGGATCACTTTGAATCTCGGCCAGCAGGATGCCGTCTGTCATGAACTTGACGCGCGTCTCGCGGCTGGTGTCATCGCTGAAACGCATCTTACAGCCCACCTCGCGCCCCCAATGCACGTCCAATTCTTCCGCCACTCGCTTAGAAACACTCATGGCCGCGACACGTCGTGGCTGGGTACAGCCAATCACGCCACGAGAATCCCCCAGCACCTCCAGACACATCTTGGGTAACTGGGTGGTTTTGCCCGATCCAGTTTCCCCGGCCAGGATCACAACTTGGCTGGAGTGGATGGCCGCGAGGATGTCCTCACGGCGGGCGGTGATGGGAAGGTCAGCAGGGTAACGAATCAAAGGAAGAGCGGGCTGGATCAGGGGAGGCACAGCCTTTCACAGGGCAGGGCTCATCGCAAACACTGCGTGCGTCTTCCTGAAGCAAACGACGGTCCTTCACTTTTTCGCAGGCTCAGCTTTTTTCTTGGTCTCTTCGAGCTGCTTCTGCATGGCCTCGGTTTTCTTTTGCAGTTGCTGCACTTGATCCCACAGGTTTTTCAGTTCGGCACTGCCAGTTTGCTCAGCTTGCAGCGTCTGTACGGATTTGGCGGCTGCCTCGCGGACTGGATCGTTGTAAGGGCCAGCGCCTGGGAGCATGGCTTGCAAGGTAGCCAGGGCTTTGGGATCACGTAGCGTGCCCAGACTCTTGGCCGCTGCACTGCGCAGTTGCTCTTTCGGGTCGTTCAGCAGCTTGAGCAGGAAGTTACCCACATCATCACGGTTCTCCTGTTTGCGGGCCAAAAAGGCCAGACTGTCCATGGCGCTCGCGTAATCACGGGTTCGGAATTCCAGCGGCTCAGCTTGCAACTTCTTCAAGATGGCGGGAGCCACGCTGGCTTCATCTTGAGCACGATAAGCCGTGATGACTGCCGTCGCGATGGCGTTTTGATAGCTCGGAGAGTCGAGTTGCTTGGCGAGTGCGGCAGACACTTCCGCATCCCCAGGGCGTGTGCCCCAGCTACGGATGATTTCGGCCAGGATACCTGGATTTTTCTCTGTCTCCGCGTGTTTCATCAATGCGGCTTGAGCTTCGGGATGGGGGAGACTCGTCAGAGCCTCCACCACCGCAGCGCGAGCACGGGCATCTTTTTGTGAAGCGAGTCCTGTGATCAAGGCCGTGCGTGCCGCCGGAGTGGCCATCTTGGCCAGGGCACGGGCCGCTTCATCACGTACACCATAGAAGGCATCGTTCATCAGCAGATTCGCCAGCTTGTCCGCGCTGGCTTGATCCTGGCGTTTGCCCAGGGTTCTAGCTGCCAGCAGCCGACCAATCACATCGCCTTTCAGTTGCTCGTCCAGCATCGCTCCGGGTGGAGTGAAGTCCACCTTCGCCAAAACCGTGTAGTCTGGGTCTATCCGCACCAGTTCAGGTTGAGATGGCAGGGCAAAGTAGAAGTCCTCTTCGGCCTGCGTGACTTTGATCGTGAATTTCTGAGCTTCCTTTTGTCCTTTCAGGGTGAAAGCGATGGGCAAAGGAAATTGAAACAGGCGCACTTGATCAGTGACCTTCTGTGTTTGCTTGAGGGTGATTTTGGCCTGCTTGGTGGTGGCATCCCAGGCATACTCCACTTTCAGTTCGGGGATTCCGCCATGGTAAAGCCATTGGTCAAAGAAAGCGTCAAAGGAAAGGCCACTGACTTCCTCCACCACGTCCTGAAGATCATCCGTGCTGACAATGCCATTCTTGTGCCGATCCAGGTAGGTGTGGATGGCTAGGCGATACAAGTCAGGCCCGAGTTGACTGCGGATCATATGCAGGATCCAGGCTCCTTTAGGGTAAACGCGCGTGTCAAATTGCTGCATCGGGTCACCATAATCACGCCACACCGTTGGGCGTGTGTCCTTGGCTTCAATGACCTCCTCAGCCTCATACCAGAGGGAATATTTCATGGCGTCATCCCCATTCTTCTCCTGCTCATATAGAATGGTGTAGTAGCTGGCGAAGCCTTCGTTTAACCAAAGGTGTGACCAATCCCGACAGGTCACCAAATCGCCAAACCATTGGTGAGCAGTCTCATGCGCATCCAGGCGGTGCAGTGTTCGCAGAGTCTCCGTGTCAGAGTTAAACAGCATGCTGCTGGTCTCAAAGGTGCAGCTAGTGTTTTCCATGCCACCAGCGATGAAGTCGTGACAATAGACCTGATAGTACTTGTCCCAGGGGAAGGGGACTCCGGTTTCCTTCTGGTAGAATTCGATGATCTTACTCGTGTCGGCAAAAGCGTTCTCGGCTTGGTCTTTGTTGGATGGCGGCACCAGCAGGGCCAGGGGCAAGTTACCCGCTTGGTCCTCCAGCTTATGAAAGTAACCTGCCGCTAGCGCGATGAGGTAATTCACATGGGGTTTGTCCTGGAGCCAATGCCAGGTGGTCAGCTCACCAGACTCTTTCTTGGAAACTAACTTCCCGTTAGACACCACCTCCATGCCCTTGGGCGCGTGGCAGATGACCTCGCTCGTGAAGCGCTCATTGGGATAATCGTAACAAGGAAACCAAAAACGGTGCAGATCCGCCTCTCCCTGGCTCCACACCTGAGTATCTCCCTGTTTGTAGCCCATCTCAGGGGTGCGAAAATAGAGGCCGCGTGTGGGTTCGGCAGTGTAACTGATGGAAAGCGTGATCTTCGTGGTGGGCGGGATGGGCTCTTTGAAGACAAAGGCCATCTTTTCCTCGGAGACGATGGAGTCCACGACCTCGGCTCCCTCGCAGGTAAACTGGGTCATTTTCAGGTCCACCGCATCCAACTCCAGCTTGTCCAATGGCAGCGCGATGGGACGAAATGTCATCGTCATGGTCCCCGCGACCGTTCGATGGCTGAAATCGGGGGTAACCTCCAGCTTCACATGCTCAATATCCACCCGGCGATCCCGTGCATACTTGCGTCCAGGAGTGAGTTTGGTAATCGCAGGGAGCAGAT
>JAOZVT010000666.1 GCA_025869455.1 Prosthecobacter sp. | reverse complement strand
GAGGATCCTGCTTTAGGCCGAACCATCACATGGAAAAAAGTGGCAGTCGCACCATTGTTGTTTGGAATCCTTGGATCGAAAAATCCAAACGCCTCGCTGACCTACCGGATGAGGCTTATCACGGCTTTCTCTGTGTGGAGGCGGCCAATGCTGGCGATGCCTTCGTGACCGTGCCTCCTGGCGGATCGCATGTGATTCAGACCGTGATCCATCTATAAACTCGGCTGGCATCCACGGTGGCATTCTTTCTGCATCGTGCCATCATCGCATCCCCTTATGACCCCTGACTGGAATCATTGGCAACCTAGCATCCGCGCCACTCTCATGTTCATTGTGGATGAAGCTCAGGAACAGGCGCTTCTGATTCGTAAAAAGCGGGGGTTAGGCGCAGGGAAAATCAATGGGCCCGGCGGTAAGATGGACCCTGGAGAAACCTCCCTGGAATGCGCCGTCCGGGAGACTCAGGAAGAGTTAGGCGTCACCGCCTTGAATCCCATCAAGCATGGGGAACTCTGGTTTCAGTTTGTGGATGGGCTGGCCCTGCACGTGGACGTCTTTCGCGCCACGGAGTGGGAAGGGGAGCCGATAGAAACGCCCGAGGCCGTGCCTCTTTGGACCTCCCTAAAGGCACTGCCTTTTGAGGAAATGTGGGCCGATGACCGCTTTTGGCTGGCCGAATTGCTCATCGAAAAGAAACACTTTTTGGGCAAATTCCTTTTCGATGATGACTCGATGATGACCCATCAGATCGAGTTTTTATCGAAAAACTAGCTTCCGGCGGGTTTGGACGGTGGCGGAGGACTGGCGGGTGCTGCCGGTGGGCTGGCGCTTGAAGACGTGGCATCTTTCTTGGCTGCCGCTTTGTAGGAGTCGCTGCGGTAGTCCGTGATGTAAAAACCACTGCCTTTGAAGATCAGTCCAGAGCCGAGGCCAATCTTGCGCTTCAAAGGACCTGGGCATCCGGGCTGAGGGCAGTCGGTCAGATGCGGGTCCTTCATGGACTGGCGTATTTCAAACGGATGGCCGCAGGTCTGGCATTCGTATTCGTAGGTTGGCATGATGGAGGGGCTCCTTGGAAATCGAATTGGGTTTTTGGTTAGATTTGAGGGGGGTGGGATGTATGCGGGCGAGCATGCTCACGTGCAAAGGGAAATTCACACGCACTCGATTCGCGTCCATGTAGCTTAGAGCCCGAACTCCGCGATTGATCACGGCCATCGGCTGCAAATCCTGGCCTCATTCGGCTCGGTGTCTGTCGGTTCAGTATTTTTAAATACCGTCCCGCAGTCTCCGAACCGCCTGAGTCTCAGGCTTTTTTGCCGCTGTCTCGCGCTGAATCGCGGAATCCAGGCTTAGTCTTGCAGAAAGGAGGTTTGATGCCCACGTTAAGGCTCTGCATGGAAGACGTCACCCCTTCGCCCCAACTCACAGCTATCGAAGCCCGTATCCTGGGCTGCTTGATCGAAAAAGAGATCACGCTGCCAGATTATTACCCGCTGACTCTTAATGCGCTGGTTTCTGCCTGTAACCAGACGACCAATCGTGATCCTATCATGAGCTTGGACGAGGGGGCTATCCAGCGTGCCCTGGAAAACATGAAAACGCGGGGGTGGGTCTATCAGGTCACCGTGGTGGGTGCTCGGGTGCAAAAGTTTCGTCACAACCTGAAGGGGAAACTGCCTCGTCTCGAGAAGCCGGGGATCGCTCTTTTGACGGTTTTATTGCTTCGTGGAGCGCAGACGGTGGGAGAACTCCGTCAGCGAACGGAGCGTTTGCATAGCTTTCCTGATCTGGAGTCGGTGGAGGCTCAGTTGACCGATCTCATCAGTTTTCCTGAAGGGCCTTTGGCCGCCTGTTTGCCAGCAGGGCCGGGGCGTCGCGTGGCTTTGTATGCGCAACTTCTAACGGGCGAACCTTCGGGTATTGCCCCTCAAGAAGAAGTGGTTCAGATCTCCAAGGCAATCCCTGCAAGTGCCGATGACCAGGCCTGGAAAGAGCGCATGGAATTGGAAATTGAACTGCTGAAGTCTCAGCTCTCAAGATTGAAAACGAAACTGGGTATCGAAGATTGATAACATTGCCATCCCTGTTGACTGCGGGTTTCCAGAGCGCATGCTAGCACTGCTCCCGCGTTCTTCTATGATTGCACCCCGCTCCTCAGGGTTTTTGATCCTGTCTCTCTGTACTGTTTGCCTTGTTTCTAAAGCTGCTGACTTAACTGCGACAGATGTGACGGACTTCGAGTCCTTGCAAAATCTGGCAGCTCAACTCGCACTCAAGCCCTATGAAGCTCCCTCTCAGGAGTTAGACCCCTTCTTTGAAGGGCTGAAGTATGATGGGCATCGGAAGATTCGTTTTATCGAAGATAAGGCGCTTTATTCCGATTTGGGGGAATCCTACCGAGTGGAGTTTTTCCATCCAGGTTGGATGTTCAAAAAGCCAGTGGGTTTTTACAATGTGGACGGAGTTACCACTTCCACGGTGCCATTTGACCGCTCCCTCTTTGACTATGGTGATCTGAAGCTGCCGGAGGTCATTAAGAATCCTAACGGCTACGCTGGATTCCGTGTTTTAGCCCCGCCTGCGTTTCTGGGGAAACGCTTTGAGTTCATGGTTTTCATGGGCGCTAGTTATTACCGGGCCGTGACCACGGAGCTTGGCTACGGGATCAGTGCTCGCGGTGTTGCAGTCAATACCATTGGAGGTAAGCCGGAGGAGTTTCCAGACTTTACCCAATTTTGGTTCCGTCAGCCTAAACCAGGGGAGAAATACTTCCGCGTGCTTGCCCTTCTCAACGGTCCAAGCATCACCGGGGCTTATCAGTTTGATGCTTCTCCGGGCAAGACAACGGACATGATTGTCAAAGCCACTTTGTATCTTCGTAAACCAGTGGAGATGCTGGGGATTGCGCCGTTTTCCAGCATGTTCTGGTTTGGAGAAAACAGTTACCCGAAGCCCTACGACTTCCGACCTGAGGTGCATGACAGTGATGGTCTGCAAATGGAGTTTGAGGGCGGGCCTTCTATTTGGCGTCCCTTGGATGTCAGCCACGATTTGCGCTTGAGCCTTTTTGAGACGGAAAAACTGAAGGGTTTTGGCCTTGCCGAGCGTGACCGGGATTTTAATAACTTCCAGGACTTGGAGGCCATGTATCACCGTCGTCCAGCCGTTTGGGTGGAACCGATTCAGGGCTTCAATAAAGGGGCGGTGGCCTTGGTGGAACTGTCCACCGGGGAGGAAACTTGGGACAATATTGTGGCTATGTGGAAGCCTGCTGAGCTTCCGAAAACCCCCACGGAACCATTGAATTTTGAATACCGCCTTGCTTGGTTGGAGGAGCATCTTCCAGGTTTGCTGTGCAAGGTCATTTCAAGCCGCCGTGGATTTGTCATGAAAAGTGATGACCATGAATACATCGTGGATTTCAACAAAGGTGGGCTGAATCTGAAAAAGCCTGACGATTGGGTTCCATCCCTGGATGTTGTGGTCAGCAACGGAGATGCTAAAATCTTGGATAAACGGGTGATGTACAATCAAGAAACAGGAGGATGGCGTGCCTTCTTTAAGCTCGATGTCCCAGAAAAAACCAATCTCCTGGAATTGATGTGTGAAATGAAGGACGGAGACAAGGTGATCTCTGAACGCTGGATGTACCAGTGGCGGCGATAGAAATGCTGTGAATGAAAAATGTGGCTTTTAGGCTTGTGATTCCTAAGCGATTTTGATTTCATGGTGTCAGCGAATCGGAAGCCCCCTCCAATATGCGCACTTTTTTTTACTGGCTGTTTTCGACATCACTGGCTGCTTTGGCGGCGAGTGCTTCGGAGCATAGTGAAAAGGCGGCAGATATTCTCTGGTTACCCGCTTCTCAGTTGGATGTTCTGCCAGTGCCCGAACCTTCCCGGGCGATTCTTTTGGGGGTAGGTATCATGGCGATCGCCTTCACCTATCGGCAGGCTTGGCTGAACTTGAAGCGTAAAGACTGATTACCACAGCAGGAGGGTAAAGGCAGGGCTATCTTTGACTTGGCCCCCTGCGGGGGTTCGAGTGACTTCTTCAAATTGGGCGGCCCATTCGCGAATGATTTTTCGTGATGCGCTGTACGCATTGTAATCATGGATGGAGAGGATGAGTGCGGAGCGATTTTGCTCTGCATCGGTGAATTCGTAGAGACTTTGTTTCTGCTCTGGGTCCCTGACACGTCCTTCAATGGCGATGTTTCCTTTCAATGGGCGCCCCACTAGCGACTCAGCCCCAGGAACGGCAATCAAGTTGATCGCCCGCCGGGTGATACCTGCCACAATTGAATTGGGATTGAACTCAACGATCGCCAATTCCAGCGTCATGGCGTCTTTTTGGGGTTTATCCACGATCTCATAGCGCGGCTTGGCTGATTCCTGGAAGGCCTTTTTAAACTGGGCGCGCATGTATTTGGCGAGAACTTTGGCCTCTTTTTCGCGTGATTTTTCGCGTATTTCGATCTTCGAAAGAGGCTTTGTCATTGGGCGTAGGTACTCCAGAGACACGGGGGCAACGTAGAGCAGATTTTTTTCTTCGGCCTTGCCCCAAACTTCAGGAGAAGGGTTCCGCCAGACTTCGAGGAAAGGGTCACGCTCCGCGTTTGTTCTTTTCAATTCGGCGGCATGATCAAGGAAATTTGAGGGTTTCGCTGCCCCAGCTTTGGCCAGGCGTTGAAGGGATCCGCAGGAGGAAAGAAGTATGATCGCGGATAGGCAGAAGAAGAGTCGAAAAACAATCATTTCATGTGGGCGATGGACGAAGTGTCAGAAGTTCGTTACGATTCGAGAGATGAAACTGCTCTTTTGTTCCATTTTTGTTGGCCTCCTTGTGGGAGTAAATCAAGCTCAAGAGCCTGGTTTTTCAAAATTTGCCGTCGCGACGGTCCAGCCTTTGGCCTCTGATGCTGCCTTAGCGGCCTATGAAAAAGGTGGAAATGCGGTGGACGCAGCCATTGCCGCCGCCCTCACTTTAGGCGTGGTGGATGGTCACAATTCAGGCATTGGGGGTGGTTGTTTCATCGTGATCCGTGCGGCTGACGGTCGCCTGTCAGCCTTGGATGGCCGTGAAATGGCCCCGGCCAAGGCACACCGAGACATGTACCTCATCCAGGGGAAAGTGGATGATGAAGCCAGTAAAACGGGTGCCCTCGCCTCAGGCATTCCTGGGGCATTAAGGGCCTATGATTTAGCTCTGAAAAAATACGGAAAATTAACCTTGGCTGACCTCCTGAGGCCCGCTGCTGATCTGGCCGAAAAAGGTTTTCTTTTGGATGAAGTCTATGCGCGAAAACTGGCGGCCACGGTGGAGAAGTTGCGCCTTTTCCCCGCCTCTGCCGCCATCTATTTAAAGGCGGATGGCAGCCCACTTCAGAAAGGAGACCGGCTTATCCAAAAGGATCTGGCCAAAACCTACCGAGCCATCGCAGATCAGGGGCTAGGCTGGTTTTATGGGGGTGAATTTGCGCAGAAAACGGAAGCATGGATGGCGGTGCATGGCGGTATTTCTACCATTGCAGATTTTGTTAACTACAAACCTCTGGAGCGTGAGCCGATTCGTTCCAGTTACCGTGGTTATGATCTGGTCTGCATGCCGCCCCCTAGCAGCGGTGGGGTGCATGTGGCGCAGATTTTAAACATCATGGAGCACTTTCCCATTCGGCATTTTCGCGCCAGCAGCCGTATCCATGTGGTGACAGAGGCGATGAAGCAGGCATTCGCAGACCGTGCTTATTGGCTGGGAGACCCTGATTTTGCACCTGTCCCACGTGGCTTGGTGGATAAAGAATATGCGGCAGAATTGGCGGAGAAAATTGATCTGGATCACAGTTCGTCCGTCCCTTCTCACAATACTCCCCCGCATTGGGAAGGGGACATTTTTGGCAAGCACACGACTCACCTTTCGACGGCGGATGTGGAAGGGAATTGGGTGGCTCTCACACAGACCATCAATACGGCTTTTGGCAGCAAGGTGGTGATACCTGGGACGGGTGTTTTGCTGAATAACCAAATGGATGATTTTTCGGTGCAGCCAGGTGTGCCAAATGCTTTCAAATTGATTGGGGCAGAGGCCAATGCCATCGCTCCTGGTAAGCGTCCGTTGTCCAGCATGAGTCCCACTTTGGTCTTCAAAGAGGGCAAACCTTGGCTGACGGTAGGTGCTGCGGGAGGTCCGACTATTATCACGCAAACGCTCCTCCTGATAAGTCATGTGATGGATGATGGCATGGCCCCGAATGCGGCTTTGGCGGAGCCCCGTTTTCATCATCAGTGGAATCCAGATGAACTAAAAATCGAAAAGACCTTCGACGCTAGCACGCTCAAACGCGTTGAAGCTCTCGGTCACAAGCTGGATAAGTCCTCGGGGTTCGGTGCCTGCCAGGCCATTCAGTGGGATGACGCACGAAAGCTCCTGGTGCCAGCGCATGATCCGCGGATACCCGGTAAGGCTTCGGGGTTGTGAATCAGCCTAACAAGGTGCGTAAAAAATCCCCGTCAGAGAATTTGGCGTTTAGTCCTTGGCGGATGATGACGAGATCCAAGGAGGGGATGGCAAAGAGTCTTTGGTAGCTGCTTCCAATGCAGGCAATGAGGTCTTTCGGCACGCCTTTGGCGATGCAGACGCGGGACCAGTTTTGCCGATCCCAGTCAAGTTCCAGCATGTCTTCAATGTCAATTTCGCGCGCTCCCAGTTTGCCTGCGGCACGGTTATTCCAGAAGCCAAAGCTGAACGCGGCATTTGCGGCAGAGCCTTCCAGCAGCATGTCCATGGATTCGGGTTTCAGGACAGGTTTCCCATTGGCAAGCAGCAGATCCCCCATGCGTGACCATTGGTTAGGGCTCAGCATGAACCCGGCAGCCAGGAGGGGATTTCCTTTGGCATCCGGCAGATAACGTTGTGGTCCTAGACCAAGCGGGCGTAGGACCCGGCGCTCCAGATAATGGGTGGGAGATACAGGGCGTTTCTGCGCGGCTAGCTTTCTCTTGAGGACCTCATGATAGACCTGGAGGGCGCTGGGGCCATAGATGAAGCTCTTGCCTGGAGTGGCGACCAACGGGCGATCCAGCGCCATTTGATTGCGATTGGTTAGGCCATCCTGATGCAGGCGTAGGCCGCGTTCCAGCCCACAAGTGAAGTCCAGTAGTTGCTCAATGGTGATGTCTTTTTTACCACCACTCCATTCTGGGATTGTGGCAGAGACTTTTTCCTCCAATTTCAAATAACCATCCTCCACTGCGGCCATGGCTGCGAGTCCCCAAAATCCTTTGGTGCCACTGTAGATGCGTCGGGCTTCGCCCCGCTTTGCCCCATTGGCATAGCTTTCATGAATGACCCGCCCACGATGTTTGATGTAAAGCGCGTAACCCTTACGCTCTTCCACGTAGCGTGCTGCTGCTGTCAGGTTCAGCTTTGGTGAATCCGCCGCGTTGACCGCGCGGGCTGTGGTCAAGCCAGCAAGCAGGTGTAGAAAATGTCGGCGAGAGGCGATCATTTTTGGGATTGTTGGGCGAGTGCTAAGATATGCTCTTTCAGCGCATCCTGCCAGCGGCGCGGCGTCTCTCCCAGGAGAAAACTCAGGCGGGAGTTGCTCATCACCGTGAAGGGTGGCCGCTTGGCTTTGAATTGCGGAAAGTCCTGCAAGCGCAATCC
>JAOZVT010000665.1 GCA_025869455.1 Prosthecobacter sp. | reverse complement strand
GGATAATTCCGGCGGCCTACCATATCTTGGAATAAGAGTTTAAAGTGGCGATCGCAAATCAGCATACGAATTGACGAAAAGGGACATTGATTCAGAGCTGCCAATAGAAGGGGGGCCGCGTATTAGAAATCTATCATGTGATCTACTGTTATTTGATTCTTATGATTGGAATCTGGTTAATGACCTTATGTGATTGCGATTATCCAAGGATTGTTTAAAGAGTCCATGGATGAGAGCGTGGCTGTGAGTCTGGCGTAGTTCTCTGCGCCTCATTGAGAATCATTATAAGGGCTGAGAAGCCTAGGTGTCGAAACGTTCAGGTAAGAGCATCTGAAGGGAGCTATCTCAGCAACATCGCGGATGCGATGATCCTGTGATTTCATTATCAAATTCTGGATTTTATTAAAGTCGGAATAATGTTAACAGGTCTTAAATGAACATTTTCTAAACCTGGAATCCTTGAAAATGAATGGATTTAGGTCGCAGTTGTGGGTTCTTTCGCAAATTTGCTATTCACGGTATTTTACAAGACCCCCAAAATCTTGAAAAATAGTCTTGCTGTCATGGAAATTATATAGCAAGTTCGACTCAATTCTGATTATGCTGGATTGTTAACAATGATCTAGAGCAATCTCCATTTTTACCACAACTCCATTATGGCTGAACTTACCTCCCCTGAACTCATGACAGTCAAAGAGACTGCAGAGTATCTGCGTATTCCATTGCCGACCGTTTACTATCTCGTTCAGCGCGGTCAGTTGCCTGCTGTCCAGATTGGCGGACGCTGGCGTATCAAACGCAGTCTTCTTGATCGCGATGTCTTACGTAAGGAAGATGAGTCAGGTCAGCCCACTGTCATGGTGGTAGATGATGACCCTGCATTGCAGGCTCTCTTTAAGCAGTTCTTAAAGAAAGCTGGTTTCGGTCGGTTAGTTGTAGGCACTGGAGCTGAAGCTATCAGCGTGGCTAAAAAGCAGCGCTTTGATTTCGTGTTCCTGGATCTTAAGCTTCCTGATGTTCCTGGTGATGAAGTTTATTCTCAGCTTAAGGAGATGTATCCAGATCTGCCGATCGTGGTGATCACGGGTTATCCTGACAGTGAGATCCTGAGCCGCATTCTTTCTCATGGTCCCGTGACGGTGATTAAGAAGCCGATTGAATACGATCAGCTCAATAAGGCGGTTAAGCAGTTAGGCCATAAAGGGGCTGAGGCTTAATACGGAACTTCACGATTGATCGCGGCCATCGACTGCAAATCCTGGCCTCATACGGCTCGGTGCCTGTCGGTCCAGTATTTTAAATACAGTCCCGCAGTCTCCGAACCGTCTGAGTCTCAGGCTTTTTTGCCGCTGTCTCGCGCTGAATCGCGGAATTCCGGTTAATTTAGCCTAACCGCCGTGGAGGTGCGTCAACCGATGCGATAAACCTCCACGGGTTCTGAGATGCCTTTCAGTTGCATGGCTGGAAGGGGGGTGGTTCGGATGTTGTCAGGCAAGGCTTGGACGGTTTCGGCATCCATCACAATTTCTCCTGCCTGTGCAATGCTGCAGAGCCGCGAGGCCAAGTTTACGCGGTGGCCTATCACGGTGTAACTGAGGCGTTGATCTGAGCCCATGCAGCCTGCAACGACACTGCCCGTGGCGATGCCGATGCCAATCTCCAGAGGGTGACGACTGGTGTTATTTTGTTCCCGACGGGCACGCAACATGGCTTGTGCACATTCGACGGCACGCTGGGCATCATTTCCAGTGGTGATGGGGGCGCCAAAGAGGACCATGATGAGGTCTCCGACAAATTTGTCCACAATGCCGCCGTGGTCATAGGCAATCTGGGTGAGCGTGGTCATGTGCTCATTCAGAAGTTCGATGACTTCATGCGGGGGCATCTTTTCGGTGAGGGCGGTGAAGCCGCGGATGTCACAGAAGAGCATGGCGACGTCTCTTAATTCACCCCCGAGAGCTTCACGATTTTCGATGAGGCGTTCGGCGACGGTGCGGTCAGCGACGGCATTGAGGATGCTGCGGTATTTTTCCTGAAGGGCGAGGCCCGCCGCCATTTCGTTGAAGGCTTGGGCTAGGCGGCCGACTTCGTTGCGGGAGACTGGCACGCGGATGTCATAGTTCCCGCGTTCGATCTCCTGCGTGGCATTGACGAGCTTGCTGATGGGGCCGGAGAGGCCGCGCGAGATGAACATGACGAGGATGAAGGCGACGAGTAGGGCTGCGATGCCGAGGCTGATGGCGCTGCGTCTGAGATCAGTGATTTCATGGTGCATGGCCTCTAGGGAGTAGAGATTGACCTGCACGGCCTGGGGGAATGGGCTGCCGGGATTGAGCACACGGTAGATGAGGCGATGCTGACTGCCGGAGATGTGCAGCAAGATCTCTTGGTTACTCTTATGGGTGCTGGTGAGGCTGGCTGCTAGGGCTTGTTCGACGAGCTGTTTTTGATCTTTGGGAACGGTGGTGGAGACGAGCTGGCCTTCGACATAGATGCCGCCCATGATTTCTCCGTTGTTGCTGCGCTTCGTCTGTTCGTAGAGCATGCGGTCAGCAATTGCAGGGAGGGGGAGACCGAAGACGAAAGCTCCTAGGAAGGTGCCTTTTTCTGGATCACGCACGGGGGTGATGAAGACTTCGCGGACCTGCTCTCCCTTCTTTTCTCCGGCTTCGACGATGAGGTAACCGACCTCCTGCTGTTTGAGGGTTTCTGAAAATTTACGATCACCGAGCCAGGGCATTTTTTCGGAGCGCCGCCGGATGAGAGGGGTGTCTCCTTCCTGGGTGGAAAAGGTGTCTAGGGCATCGCCTGTGTGGGTGCGTTGACTGAGCACGAATTTGCCCTCGGCATTGATGAGGGTAATGAAGGGGGCGGAGAGGCCTCCATTGCCAAGCCGTTGCGAATCACGTGGAGGTGGTGGGGGCTGGTCGTCCGGTGGAGGTTCGTTTGGCGGTGGTTCATGCGTTACTCGACCCCGCTCTTCTTTGCGGGCGGAATTGAATGAACGGCCTAGATTGCTGAACTCACTTTGCAGGCGTTCCTGCGCTAGGGCTTCCAGGGCGGGGCGCAGATCCTTGTTGGCTTTGCCATAGTCGCCCCTCTGCATGGCGGCGATGAGTTCTGGCTTTTTGGCCATGCTTTCGAGCACGCTGGACAGGGCATTAAAACGGCGGTCTTTGGCTAGGGTGACCGCCGTGATTTGACTTTCGAACTGCTCTTCAAAAAGATGTTGGTAGGTGGCGCTGAATTTCCATTCGGTCAGCATGAGTGCCCCGGTGGTCACTCCAGCGACGACAGGAAAGATCGTCAAAATGAGCTTGGCGCGGAAACTGGAGAGGAACTTCATGTGACGGCGCTGATGATCTTGCGCGATGATGTAACCCCAAGTCGAGCGGAAAGCTGCGCGTTTTGTCAGGCGCTTGTCGTTTGGCCCAGGACTGGACCTTGACCGCATGGATTGGGCGGCCCGTTTGAAGCTTTCTTGAAGCCTTACTTAACACGGGTCATTTGGAAGGTGCCGTTATCCAGAGCGCAGTCATAGCTGGCACTGAATTCATCTCCTTTGATGGTGCCTTTGTAGGTGTAGAGGCCACCTGCCCAGTCGGGCATCGTGTGTTGGCCCTGAAACTGGAGGTGGTCTTTCTCTGGCTTCACGCGGTGGTCGGTATGGAAGGTGCCTGTGAGGAAACCTGCCCAGGTGGCGTGATAGTGAAAGGTGTGGTCACCTTCGGTATTTTTGGCCGGATCCACCACGCTGCGTAGCTGCCCGTGATGGCCATTGACGTCACTTTGCCAAGTGCCTTCCCAGGCTCCTTCGACTCCGGGCTGAGGTCCTTTTTTGAGCGCCGCTTTCCATTCGCGATTGAAGCCGATGGAGCAGGAACTGAGAAGGGCGGCGAGGCAGAAGGTGAGTAGCAGGCGTGGCATGACTGAGGTGAAACGCTTTTGAGGGCGCTTTTTCAGCATGGAAATGCAGCGTTTTTTGGCCTGGACTCGGCGCTGACTCACGCAGGCTGGGTTTAGACGCCAACGACGGCTCTTACCTGATCGGCACTGATGCCACGGAGTTGGAAAACACGCAGGAGGGTGTCTTCAATGAGATTGTTTGGGCAGGAAGCCCCAGCGGTGATGCCAATGATGGCGGGGCCGTCTTCGGCCAGCTTGTTGGAATAGCTGGTTTTCTCAGCCTTTAGATGCAGGTCAAAGTGGACGATCTGCTCCAGTGAGGTGAGGCATTCGGCGGTGCGAATGAAGAAAGTGGGGAGCTGCTGCTCACCGATTTCCACCAAGTGGGTGGTGTTGGAGCTGTTGTAGCCACCGACGACCAGGAGGACGTCCAGCGGCTGGCGGAGGAGGAGGAAGAGGGAGTCCTGGCGCTCCTGGGTGGCTCCGCAGATGGTGTCGAAGACTTGGAAGTTTTGTTCAGTGGCTTCTGGGCCGTCTCGATCTTCGATGGCTTTTTGAAGGCGGCGCTGGATTTCTTCCGTCTCGGATTTCAGCATGGTGGTCTGATTGGCCACGCCAATGCGCTGAAGGTGAAGGTCGGGGTCAAAGCCTTCTGAAAGGGCACTGGCACCTTTGAAACGGTCCAGGAATTCGGCGCGATCACCGCCATGGCGGATGTAGTCGCAGACGTAATCCACATCGGCCAGGGTGAGGACGACGAGGTAATGGCCATTGCCTTGGTCGCCCAGGGCACGGGAGGAGGTGGCGCGGGTTTCTTCGTGGCTGGCTTTGCCGTGAATGATGGAGGTGAAGCCGTTTTTGGCGTAGTTGCGGACGCGTTTCCACACGCTCATGACATCGCCACAGGTGGTGTCCACGACCATGCAGCCGCGCTCAGAAATGATTTTCATGAGCTTGGTTTCGGCCCCGAAGGCGGGGACGATGACCACGTCATCACTGTTCAGTTTGGCCAGTTCCTCCTCATGTTCGCTGACGGGGATGCTGACGATCCCCATCTCGGTAAGTTGGCGATTGACCTCTGGGTTGTGAATGATCTCACCCAGGAGGAAGACGCGTCGGTCCGCAAAGACACGACGCGCCGCGTAGGCCAGGTCAATGGCGCGCTCCACGCCGTAGCAGAAGCCAAAGTCACGGGCCAGACGGACCGTGGTATGGCCGATCTGGATCAGACTGCCCTGTTTCCGAATGGCCTCCACCAGGGTGCTGCGGTAGTGTGTTTCCACTTCAGCCTGCACGCGTTCCATGACTTCCGGGGTGCGGACGTTGACACGACGTGAGGTAGGGGCTGGAGCAGGAGCAGACATTGCGGCGGTGGGGACGGAGGAAACTGGGGAGAGGGAATGGAGCGTGGGACGACCTTAGTAGGTGTAGATTTTGCCTTTTTTGGCGTCTTCAAACACCTGGGCACTGAGCATGTAGCTCATCGGAGGATCCGCTAGGGCAGAGTCATCTAGCACTGGGAGAGTCTTACCAATGGTGGCATCTTCAGGATGGCTGGTGGCGATGATCAGAGGGGTGCCAGTAGGAACCATGGCGAAGATTTTCTGAGCGGACTTGATCGGCAGACGGACGCAGCCGTGGGTGCAAGGGTAGGGTTTGACCCAGCCCCAGTGCATGCCGTAGGCGGACTTGAACTCCATCCAGAAAGACATGGGGTAACCTGCTCCCGGCTGGCTTTGGCGGCGGCGGGTGGCCTGCTTGCTGTAAATGGTGTAGGTGCCAAGTGGGGTCGGTGTGCTGGCGGTACCGACGGCACAAGGGGTGGCCAGGAGGACTTCATTCCCCTGCATGACATAGACGCGCTGTGCGCCCGTGCTGAGCTTCACCTTCACGGCGGAGGGGTTGGTCACAGCTTTGGCTGGTGGGTCAAAGCTGGTGGAGAAATTACCACGTGGTTTTTTGGTGGCGCAACTGCTCATGGCAGAAGCAACCGCGACAAGGGCGATGGTTTGGAGAAGACGGCGGGTGAAGTTGGCTTTCATGCTGGGAAGAATGCGTAGCACGCTCCCGCCATGTCTCCACCGATTTTCTTGAGGAGAAATTGTCGGTACTCTTGACGAATCGTGGCGTTTAATGACAGCATCCCCCAACCCCTCTTTATGAAAATCTTACTCTCAGCCCTCACTTTTTTAACAGCGATGACGCTTACTGCCCAAGAGGCGGTGAAAGATAGTGAGCCGAAGACCGAGTGGGTTTTATTCGATGGGAAATCCCTGGATGACTGGGAAGCGGTGGATATGGGGGGCAGTGGAGATGTTTCACTGGAAGGTGGCCAGCTCATTATCAATCAGGGGGAAAGCCTCAGCGGGGTGGTTTATAAGAAGGTGGAGGAACTGCCGCTGACGAATTATGAGATCACTTTCCAGGCCAAGCGTCTGCAAGGGGTGGATTTTTTCTGCGGGCTGACCTTTCCCGTGGGGGATCTGAAGACTTGCGCGACTTTGATTGGCGGTGGTTGGGGCGGGAGTGTCACGGGCATCAGCAGCATTGACGGACTGGATGCCGCTAACAATGCGACGGGGAGCTACCAGCGTTATGAAGATGACAAGTGGTACAGCTTTCGCCTGCGAGTGACGCCGGAAAATCTGAGCGCCTGGATGGATGAAAAGCAGGTGGTGGATCAGGACATCAAGGACCGTAAGGTAAGTCTGCGGTCCGGGCCGATCGAGGCGTATGCACCACTTTCCCTAACCACTTATAATACCATGGCTGCCATCAAAAATGTACGCATGAAGGCGCTGCCTGTGGCTGCTAAGTAGGGGCTGAATTTTTGGCCGATGGGGCTTTAAAAGACGGATGTTCAGAGCATCTCGTTGCGGTACGCAGCCGGGGAGGTGTTGCGGTATTGGCGCATCATGCGACTGAGGTAGTGGCGATTGATGAGGCCGCATTGTTCGGCGATTTCATCAATGCTGGTATCTCCATGGCGAAGCAGGCGGCAGGCTTCATCCAGCCGATAGTCTAACAAAACGCGCATGGGTGCCTGCTGCAATTCCTGCTGAAAGAGATGGTTCAGATTTCGCACACTCAATCCGGCGTATTTGGCGATCTGTTCGGCGGTGAGTTTGAGGCTCAAGTGGGTGTTCATGAACTCCATGGCTGTAAGCACGCGGGAGTCTAAACGCTGCTGCTCCCAGACACTGGCGGGCAGGCATTGGACGGCCTCGATCACCCAGAGGATGGAATGCCAGGCAAAGCGGGTTTTGTCACTGGCCGGATGCGCCAGCTTCTGCATGTGGCGGCGCATGTCTGGGGTGATGGGGAACTTATAGATGCCGGGCGCGGCGCGGTCTGCCAAGGGGCCGAGATTGAAATGCGCATACCATTTGGCGAAGGGCTGCCGTGTGCGTGTGCTGAAGGTCGTGTGGGGTGGAATGAGGTAAACACTGCCGGGGGTAAGAGCGGTCTCTTTGCCATCAATTTCAATGATGCCGCCCGCAATGAGGGGCCAGTAGAGCCGCCAGTAAGGATCGTGAAAACGCCGCAGTTCCCATTGCTCCAATTCGATCTTGCGCGTGGTTAGAATATCCACCGTCACGCCTGGCAGTGCGACGGCGCGATTTCCCACGACACGATGGGCTGCACCGGCTGGGACAAGGCTGAGAACGGTGTTTTCTGAGGGCATGAGATTGCGAAATTCGACACAAATCTAGCCAATGGTGGTATGGATGGCAAGCCTGTGAATGTCTAACATATTGGCCCTTTAACCAACCTAACGAACATTATGGCCGATATCAGCACCAGCGCAGCAGACAAGAAAGAGAAGG
>JAOZVT010000664.1 GCA_025869455.1 Prosthecobacter sp. | reverse complement strand
GGAATCGGCATCCATCTTCATCATCATCTTTTGCTGATGCATCAGCATCAACATATTGGCATTGGTGCCGTCGGCAATCATGCTCATCTTATCACCCACATCCATGCGGGTCTTTTCGCCTTTGATTTTGATACTCACTTCCTGCGTATCGCCATCAGCGGTAGCTTTTTGGACCACCACCCAATCCGCCAAGACGGAATGCAGGGAGAGAAAGGAGACAGCAAGCAGAAGGTAGGAGGTTTTCATGCAGGTTATATCCTATCTGAAACGAGTGACTCTGGTCAACTCTCTTTCCTCTGACATTCCCGTTCGTTTTGTGAGAGTTTTGTAAACGGACCTGTCTGCAATTCCGGTGCATTTGACGCAATCGGCGGCAGTTCGCCTACGTTCACAGGAGTTCACCACCATGCGTCTGCTTCTCTTTGCTTTCACTTTAGCCTCCATCGCTGTCAGTCATGCAGCGACTGAAGCCCCTGCTTCTGGGGGCAAACCTAACATCGTCTTCGTACTCAGCGATGACCACAGCTACCCCTACCTGGGCTGCTATGGGCGCAGCGAGATGAAGACACCTTCTTTGGACCAATTTGCTGCTGGGGGCATGAAGTTTCATCGCCTCTTCACAGGTGCTCCGCAGTGTGTGCCATCACGCGCCACCTTTCTCACGGGTCGCTCCCCAGTGGCCTGCCGCATTACACGGTTCAGTTCTCCCCTGCCCCGCGATGAGATCACCTTCCCTGAGATTCTGAAAAAGGAAGCTGACTACTTTGTCGGTGTGCTTGGCCGTAGCTATCACCTCGACGGTTCTGGACGCGGGCCCGAAGTAAGTTCCCAGGTCTTTGAAGCCAATAAACTGCAGACCTTCAAGGAACGCTTCGATTACGTGGACGCCACAGGTCAGCCCAACATCCCCAAGACCATGGCCGAGTTCTTTGATCAACGCCCAGCTGACAAACCCTACTTTCTTTGGGTGAATTTCAGTGATCCCCATCATCCCTGGGATACAGGCACGAATCCACCTGATCCAGCCAAGCTGGAAGTTCCTGGTAGTCTTCCTGATCTACCAGGTGTGCGTGGTGATCTCTCCCGTTATGAAGGTGAAATCGAACACATGGACGGAGACTTCCAACACGTGCTCGATATCATCAAGGATCGCGCAGGCTTGGAAAATACGCTCATCATCTTCGCAGGAGATAACGGCATGGCTTTCCCAAGTGGCAAAGGCAACCTGCATGACCCTGGTCTGAATGTGCCCCTGCTGGTCTGGTGGCCAGGCATGATCCAACCCGGCACCGAATCCCGCGACCTGATTTCAGGTGAAGATGTTGCCCCGACTTGTTTAGAGGCAGCGGGTTTGCCTGTGCCTAACCGCATCAGTGGCAAAAGTTTCCTACCCCTTCTATTGGGAAAACCTTTTAAGCCGCGCAAACACATCTTTGCCGAACGTGGCCCGCATGGCAGCGCTACCTTTGATGAAAACGTCAAAGCCTCCGGTGTGGATTACAGCCGCGCGGTGCGTAGCGACCACTACAAACTCATCTACAATGTCACCCCCAGCCACGTCTATGCGCCCGTGGATAGTGCTGGTGACCCTGGTTGGAAAGACATTGTGAAGGCTCACGAGGAACAAAACCTAGCGAGCGAATTTGAAACACTCTGGTTCACCAGTCCACGGGCCGTGTATGAACTCTATGACCTGGAAGCAGACCCCCATGAACTGCGCAATCTCGCGGGGCAACCAGACATGAGAGAGGTCGAACAGCAACTTAAAGAAGCCCTTCAGGAAAAGATGATTCTCGACTATGATTATCTACCTCTACCCATCGCAGGTGCCCCTAAAAAGAAGGGCGGCAACAACAAGGCTAACTCGAAAAATGATCCTAGCCGTGAAAAGCAATTCATCCAAAAAGACGCAGACAAGGATGGCGTGATCAGTTGGGATGAGTTTCGCAAAGGACGCGATCCCGCCGATGCTGAAGGCTGGTTCAAAGCGCGCGATCAAGACAACAATGGCAACCTCAGTCACGATGAATTCGTCACAGGCAAAGTCCCGAACCCACCCAAAAAATCCTGAGCTTCCCCACCATGAAACGATTCCTTTTCATCCTCTGTTCCGCCTTGGCTGTCTTGGCGACTGCCTCGCCCGCTAAAGATGCCGAACGGCCTAACATCTTATTCATCATCTTCGACGACTGGGGTTGGCAACACGCGGGTGCTTACGGTTGTGATTGGGTCAAGACGCCTAACTTTGACCGTGTCGCCCGTGAAGGTATCCTTTTCAAAAATGCTTACACTTCCAATCCCAAGTGCAGCCCCTGCCGCGCCAGCATTCTAACGGGGCGCAACACTTGGCAGCTCGAAGAAGCCTCCTGCCACAATGGACTCTTCCCGCCAAAGTTTGCGGTCTATCCAGATCTGATCCAAGCTTCAGGATACAATATCGGCCTCACGGGCAAAGGCTGGGGACCGGGTGAATTCAAGCTCAATGGTCGCACGCAAAACCCTGCTGGCCCCAGCTTTGATGAGCACAAGATCGAACCTCCCGCCAAGGGCATTGGTAAAATCGATTACAGCAAGAACTTCGATGCTTTCCTAGCTCAGCGCGAAAAGAGCAAACCTTTCTGCTTTTGGATGGGTTTCCAGGAACCCCATCGCTCCTATGAACTCGACTCCGGGGTCCGCCTTGGGAAGAAGTTAGAAGATGTGGTCGTGCCGCCTTACCTACCCGACACGGCTATCGTACGTGGAGACATGGCTGACTACGCCATCGAAGTGGAATATGCGGATGCCCACATTGGCCGCGCACTTGCCACCTTGGAGGCTTCCGGTGAACTGGAAAACACCGTCGTCATTGTGACCTCAGACCACGGCATGCCGTTCCCATTTGTGAAGGGGCAGATTCATGAAGATGGTTTTCATCTTCCTCTAGCCATCCGTTGGGGCAAAGGCATCCAGCCAGGACGAGTGGTGGAGGATTTCGTCAATGTTCGAGACTTTGCCCCCACCTTCATGGAACTGGCGGGCCTGAAGCCACATGAACAGATGACGGGGAAGAGCCTCGTTGGCATCCTGCGTTCTCCCAAGTCTGGATTTGTCGAGAACCGCGATGTCATGCTCGCGGGCAAAGAGCGTCATGACCTGGGCCGGGCAAACGACATGGGTTATCCTGTGCGTGCCATCCGCACCAAGGACTTCCTCTACATCCACAACTTTCAGCCTGAACGCTGGCCTGCGGGCGATCCTGAGACGGACTTTGGCAACTGCGACCCAAGCCCCACCAAGGAACTGCTAAAAGCTCTGGGCGGTTACTATTACGACCTCTCCTTTGGCAAACGCCCTGCTGATGAATTGTATCGCCTCAGTGACGATGCCGCCTGCGTGCGCAACTTGGCCAATGATCTGGCCTTCACCTCCACCCTGGATGAACTGCGCTACAAGATGATGACCATGCTCAAAGAAGACGGCGACCCACGTGCTCTCGGCAATGGAGCCATCTTCGATACCTACAAATACCTCTCCAGCCGCAAAAAGGGCTATGAAACCTGGATGGCTAAAGAAGAAGCCACCATTACTGAAACTGTGAAGGCCAAAGCCGAAGAAGTGGAAGCCAAGAACAAAGCTCGGCCTAACAAGAAAAAGAAAGGCGCAGAGGAATAAGTGTATTTCATCTAACCAAAAAAGCCGCCGCATAAACTGAGGCGGCTTTTTTGTGAGTCTAACAATAGAGAGCCGTAAACTTGTTCTCAAATAGCAGCATCTCCCTATTGGAGAACAAGTCCATTGCTCTTCAGTCCTAAAAGTAGGGCAGAGGCATTAAACAGAACGTGTTGGGAAAGTACGGTCTGATATAGAGGCGGACTTTACGGCAGTCCCACAGCCCCTCACCCAGGCCTCCCAAAGGGAGAGGGGCGGCGAGGACGCTCTGGAAATCATTCAGCCTTCATTGACGCAGGGGCTCACTGCAAAGTCACTGCGCCATCGAGAATCTCCACGCGGAAGCTCGCGAGATCTCCAACGTCATGACCGATGATCATGCTGACAGGGTGAATCCCTGCGGCGAGATCGAGCGTGACTTCAGGGCCGATTTCTTTGACGATCTGGTCATCCACCACCATTTCGATTGCTTTTGTGCTGCTGAGTCCCAGCTTCACTTTACCGGGGCTGTCGAGCTTCAGGGTGAATTGAGCAATCTTCGGGAACCAGGGATACATCTTGATTTCACCCAATTCGCTCAAGGGTAAATTACCGCTGACCTGGGAGAACAGAAGCTGCCAAGGGTAGGTGTTTTCATGGTCGTGCAAAGCGGGCAATCCCACGTGGCGGACGTGATCGATCACTTCTTTTTCCATGGGACCCATCACACGCCAAGTGCGTACATAGCGGTTAGGCTTGATCTTGTAGTCACCCTCACGGCCCAGTTCGGAAAGGAAGCGGACAAGGTCCACAAACTCATCTTCACGCAGACTGGCGGTGAGGCCAGGAGGCATCATGCTGGCTGGGCTCATCTGGCGGCTAGCAATCTGTGCTTTGGGCACTTTTTGAAGCTGGTTAGCAGGGTCGCGGATCACCACTTCATCACTACCGTCTTGGACCAAGCCACCGCTGATGACCTGGCCATCTTTGGTGCCGATGATGATCATGTGATAACCTTCTTTGATCTTCTTGCTAGGCTCCAAAAGGCTTTCGATCAAGTAATCCACGGGAGCACTGCCGCCAATACTGACGAGGTTAGGACCAAGAACACCACCGGCGTCACCAATGGCATGACAGGTCTGGCAGAGCATCTGCTGGCGGCGGTAAATGGCCTCCCCACGCACTGCGTTGCCCTGATCCTTCACTTTAGCCATCAAGGCGGCCATTTGTTCCGGGGTTAAGGACTGATTCATCTGCTTCACTCCACCTGCTGTGCGCAGAGCTTCTTCCAGCGGGCCTTTGATACCACGGGTAGAGACGGTGCGGATGCCTTCCACCGCCACGTATTCGGGAATGGTTTTCCCTGCGAGTTCCTTCGCCAGCACGCCTGGGAGCTGCTTGTTCTTCAAGAAGGCGGTCAGCACGGGTAGTGCTTCCTGGGCGGTCTTAGCGGCAGCAAAAAACTCAACGGCGCGCTTGGCGGCCAGTTGCGGACCCGTATCCGTCAGCCCCTGCACAGCGATGCTGCGCAGCGATTCATTTTCCAGGAAGACTTTGTCAAAAAAGTCGCGTGATTTTGCGCCGCCCAGCTTGGCCAGACCTTGTACCGCGCCCTCGCGCACGGGAGGCAGAGTATCTGCTTTGACCAAGATGTTTTGCAGAGTTTCGCGGGTGGATTCCACTTTCCAGGCACCAGCCAGGATGGTGGCATGATGAACGATCTCAGGCCGTGGGCTTTCCAGCCAAGCTTTCACGATGGCTTCGGCCCCCTCTGGGATCACAGCTCTGGCAGTCGCAGCCTTCACTAAAGCACTCATCAGACCGACGACTTTGTCCGCCATCGCTGGGTCATTCACCAGTTGAGCGATCAATTTAGCCTGCGCTGCATCGGCAGCATCTCCTGCCATCAGCATCACTGCGGCCGCATCTTCAGGAGCCAATCTTCCGGCCTCCAAGGAAATGAGCAACGGCTTCAGCGCGTTGCTGCGTCCGGTGGCCTTCATGGCATAGACAAGATGCTTCGGATTGTCATTCAGCTTCAGGTCTCCCTTCAAGGCCAGCGGCAGCCAGATATCCGCCTGCTCACGGGCGGTCAGTTCCAGCAGGAAATCCAAGTTTTCATCCATGTTGCTATCCAGAGCCTTCAGAGCCAGTTCAAAAGCCTTCGGCTGGCGCATGTCTGATAACACGCCCATGGCCCAGAGACGAACCTGAGCATTTTCATCCGTGATGCCTTTTTTCAGGTAATCCATGGCATCTGGCAATTCACGCCAGCGATGGGTGAGGATGCGCATGGCCGCAGCACGCACGCGGGCATCAGGACTGGCGTAGAGATCACGCCAGAGTTTTGGAGAAAAGCGGTTCAGGCCCTCACGCGCCCAGCTGACTTCGAGTAGATTGTGCCAGTAATTGGCATCCTCCTTGTCCAATCCATCCACCCACGGTTTCAGCACGGGCATGACCTCAGCCACCCCACGGGCACGCAGTTCCTGGCGAGCAAAGTCACGAGTCCATTTGCGATTGCTCTTCAGCATCTCCAGCAGATCAGGCACCGGGGCACCGACGATCTTCGGCATCTCACTGAGAGGGCGGCCTTTAGCCGTCACGCGCCAGATGCGGCCATGAACCTGATCACGACGGGGATCGCGGAAGTCCACTTCGCCATGTTGAATGATCGGGTTATACCAGTCCGCAATGTAGAGCGCACCGTCTGGACCGACGCGCACGTCAATGGGGCGGAAAGCGCGGTGATTGGAGGCCAGGACATCGTCTTCTTGTTTGGCGATGTAGCCACTTCCGCTGGCGCTCACCTTGAAATGATTGACGCGATTGCCACGGAAATCATTGGTGATCCAGGTGCCCTGCCATTCCTCTGGCCAATGTGGGTCATCAATCACTTCCAAACCGCTCTGTTTCGGCTGGCCAGGGCTGAGACCACTGAGAGTCCGCGCTGCTCCGGGTGAAGTTTTGAAAACACTGCCCAGGAAGATGTAGTTCAGACCTTCACCACCAGCACCGTCTGTGGCGAAAGATTGGCCCCAATGATCAAACTCATAACCCCAGGGATTGATAAGCCCCTTGCTGAGAACTTCCAGCTTCCGGGTTTCGGGACGAAACTCCCAGATACCACCGCCCATGAGACGACGCACGCCATAGGGTGTCTCAATATGACTGTGAATGTAGATGGATTGATTGAAGGAGAGCAGACCTTCCGGTGTATGCCGCAGCGTGTGCAGCAAATGGTGTGTATCCTCCGTACCGAAACCACTGAGTAAGATGGTACGCTCGTCCGCCTTCAGGTCACCGTCCGTGTCCTTCAGAAAAAGCACCTCCGTGGAATTCGCCACATAGGCTCCGCCGTCGCCAGGGATCACGGCCGTAGGAATGTGCAGACCTTCTGCAAACACGGTGGACTTGTCCGCCTTGCCGTCATGATCGGTATCTTCCAGAACCACCACTTGGTCCTTCGTACCATCGCCCGGTTTGATCTGCGGATAAGTCGTGCTGCTGACCACCCAAAGTCGGCCCTGGGCGTCCCAGTTCATCTGCACAGGTTTGGCAATCATCGGTTCTTGCGCCCAGAGAGTGACTTCCAGTCCCTCAGGTACGACGAAGCCGGCCTTCTCCACTTCAGGATTGGGATCAGGCAGATCGGCGGTGGAATGGGGCTGAGAGGCCCAAACAACTCCAGTGCAGAGCAAAAGTGGTAGCGTGAGGAAACGAGACATGGCGTGGGGTAGAGAGTAAAGGCGGAGGCAAGAGGAGGGTCAAGGCTTCTCCGCCAACTCAGGGAATGAAATTAACGCGGCTCAAGCGGCAGATTTGCGAGGCTTTTTGCGAACTCCTGCTCACCAAGGCTCTATTTAGGGCCCCCACATACCTCTCTCCTAATGCGACCAATTTGCAAAAAGGCGTGAATATGTCGCAATAAAGCGCCTGGAATAAGCTTTCCACTTGAAAAAACAATCAAAAACCATTCCTTTTCCGACCTCGTTTCGACTAACTCAAGGCCAGACAATAAGCTGGAGAGACTTTAAGGCGGACTTCTTGAGGGAATACAGGGGAACCTCGGCACTGTACAGCTTTGGCCCTCAGATGACATGGGAGTCTATTCTTGAACGTCTTTTTGTTCAGCTATGTAAAA
>JAOZVT010000663.1 GCA_025869455.1 Prosthecobacter sp. | reverse complement strand
GTGCTCTTCCGATCTCGACCAAAAAGCTCGCCATTGATGAAATTGGCGATTCTTCCACAAAACACGCCCAGTGGCGCACCGCAGACGATTGTATCGCCAATGCCCGTCCATGAAATCTTATGCTTACGTGCATACCAAAGACAGAAAAGAGCTACCCCGGCGATCCCGCCATGACTGGCCATGCCTCCCTGGTTTAAAAGGAACAGGGTCCAAGGTGCCTGGATGAAATGATCCCAATCATAGAGCAGCATGTACCCCAGACGTCCGCCCAAAACGACCCCAAAAAGTGCCACCAGCGTGATGAAGTCAGCCACCTGCTCAGGTTTAATCTCGGAAAGCCCCCGCTTGGCCAAAAAGAGCATGACGCGATAGGTCAGGTAAAACCCCAATACGTAGGCTAGCCCATACCAATGCACGGCAAAACTGTCCGTGAATCGGATGACATAGGGGCTGATATTATGCAGATAGTAGGCGAGTAGATCAGTCATGCAGACGCGCTGCCTTTCGGTTCAAATGGGGTTTCTAGCAAGCAACGGATGTGTCAGGCGCAGTACACATCTGGCTCAATGTCCACAATTCTCTGGCGCTTCTTCAGGGTCCGTGTCCTCGATCTTGGCTGCCGCTTTTAACTGAGCAATGAGCTCGTTAAACTTTTTATCTTTATACCCCTCCAGCAAACGCTGACGCACGGCCTCTTTCACCGCAGCAAATGGCAATGCTTCTGAAGGCTTGCGACCGAGAACTGTGCAGAGGTGGAAACCTAGCTGCGTGGTAAAAACAGGGCTGACCTCTCCCTCCCCCATGGAAAAGGCGATCACTTCAAACTCTTCCATAAACTCCCCGCGCTTAAACCACCCCAGGTCGATCTGCTGCTGCTCATCCGTCCGATGCTCCTCTGCCAAGGTCATAAAATCAGTCCCCGCCAGGAGCTGAGTGCGGAGCTCACGCATGGTTTTAAAAACCTCATTTCGACTCTGGGCTCCTTGCAGACTTTTGGTGATGTGCGCCACATGAAGCGTCTCCTCAGTCATGAAAAGCGGGAGCTCACGTTCATAAGCTTCCCTCAATTCCTCGTCGGAGAACTCCGGCTCCGTGCCATAAATATCGCCCAGCATTTTATCCAGACGAACCCCACCTTGAACGTTTTCACGTACGACGGCCTCGTCTTTGTAGGGCATGCCGATGTTCATGTAAAACTGGGTTTCCCCGCCAGCCTCTTCAATGAGCTTTTGTAATCGAGACGTGACCTCCTCATCGGCAACCGTGGGAAAGCGGCGTAACGCCTCTTGATTCAAGAGAAGGCGGGAAATGAGATTATCTTTGGCATAACCACGAAACTCCTGATCACGCTCACAACAGGCCACCTGGAGCATGCGTTCATAGTGCCCCTTCACATTGCGGAATTCCCCCTCAATGAGTTCGTCGTCGATTTCTTCGCCGTTGATAATCAGTGCCATGCCCCATTCGGAGCGTGAACGCGGTGACAAGCAAGGCAAAAATGGCCCCCTTCACCCCAGTCTAACCCGCTTTTTTAGGCCTTTCTACGCCCAGCTACGGAGAGGACTCAAGGTTGACACAGGGCGACTAGCCCTCATAGATGCACAAGATTATTGCTGCGGCATTAAACTTGCGTCGTTCGATCACGTTTACGTTATCCCTGACTATGCTTTCCCGCTTATCACGCCTCACCACTCTTTCTGCCTCCAGTCTGTTACTGGTCATTCTTTCCGCGTGTTCGACTCCCCAGCGCTCTGTACGCTCCTCAGGTGGAGATCTCAGCTCTGCAAGCTACCGTCAGACCGCTTATCCGGTGGCCACCCAGGCATCCTACACTCCGACTTGGGATGTGGAGGCCATCCCCAGATTTGCCTCCTCTAATGCACCCTCTATTCGTGCAGCATCCTATTTACTCATTGATGCGCACACAGGACGCCATTTAGCCTCCAGAAACGCAGAGACTGCCCGCGCCGTTGCCAGCACCCAAAAGTTAGTTACCGCCCTCGTCGTTCTGGATGCCGGAAATCTGGATAAAAGAGTCACTGTGCAGGCCTCCGATGTGAAGGTGGAGCCTACCTGTTTGGGATTGCGCCCAGGGGAAAGCTACACCCGCCGCCACCTCCTTTACGCCTTTTTGATCAAGAGTTGCAATGACGTGGCCAATGTCCTGGCTCGTGACAATGCCGGCAGCATCAGTGCTTTTGCCACCAAGATGAATGCCAAAGCGCGTTCTCTTGGTTGCTCCAACTCCAATTTCAAAAACCCTCACGGACTCACGGTCAGCGGTCAATATTCCACCGCGCGTGACATGGCTCGGATTGCAATGGCCGCGTATCGCAATGGCATCATTCGCGATGCTGTTCGGCGTCCCTACTACACCTTCACCAAAAACAATGGCGGCACCGTCACTCTCAAAAGCACCAATGGCCTGCTGGGAGTCATGCCCGAATGCAACGGCATGAAAACAGGTTATACCGTAGCTAGTGGTCGCTGCCTCGTTTCCACCGCCAACAGCCGTGGTCGGGATGTCATCTTAGTTCAATTGGGCACCAAGACCAAATACATCTGGGATGATGGACGTCTGCTCATGAACTGGGGTCTGCAACACGCCAAAGGCGGAAGCCTGACCGCCAGCAGATAAAAGTCAAATCCAGGTCGTGTAGCCTATAGCTTTTAACAAAGTACGCAGGCTCATCAGAATCACGAGTGTGCCAACGATGACCATCATTGGCCGCTGTGGCAGCTTCTTGGTCATAAAAGCCCCCAGAGGAGCTGCTATGACCCCACCCAAGGCTAGACCAGCAATGACCTGCCAGTGCCCGAGTCCGATGCTCAGAAAGAAAGTCACTGAAGCAGACAAAGTGACGAAAAACTCCACCGCATTGACACTGCCGACAGCGTGACGAAGAGAATTTCCGCGAACGATCAGGTTCGTCGCCACAATCGGCCCCCACCCACCACCGCCGATGGCGTCTAAAAAGGAACCCACCAGGGCCAGCGGGGTCAGCTTGGTCGTTACTTCACGTGGTGGAAACGGCATGAAGGCTTTCACAATGATGACCAGTCCCATGATCAGTAAGTAACCTGAAATATAAGGTTTGATGGCGTTTCCATCCACTTTGCTTAGCACATAGGCTCCCACAGCAGCACCGATGATGCCTGGGATTAATAGGCGCTTAAAGAGATCCTTGCTGATGTTTCCAAAAGCATGATGTGAAATGGCCGACGCCCCCGTGGTAAAGCACTCAGCGGCATGCACCGTGCTGCTAACCACCGCCGGAGAAACGCCCCAGCCCATCAACAGGCTGGAAGCCGTGATTCCATAAGCCATCCCCAGCGCTCCATCAATGAGCTGGGCAAAAAAGCCGGCGAGAACGTAAATAAAAAAATCTTCAGACATGAATGAATAAAAAAAAGGAGGCGCGCATTCGGCTGTGAAGAGACGAACTTCAAGCAAAACCTTCCTTCCCTCTTAGGGCAGCATTGAAGTTTCCGCCTTGTAAAAGCAATGGTTAAACCAGCAACCAATATAAAATAATATATGGTTAGGCCAACAGTAAGTCGTGATGATAACAGTCTCATTTATGAGCCTATTTCAGCCATATTTCGGACACTCGAAACTTTAGCGCGACAAAATTGGCACGGCCCTTGCTTTGTTCTTTTCAGGAACGGTTCCCGTAGCCGCCACAACACCAACTCAAAACGATACAACTATGCTAACCAGCAAAAACAGATGGACTGCATGCCTACTCGCCGTCGGACTCGCGGCGGCGACATTGGGGCTAACGCTCGAACCCCTGTCTTACGGACAGGATGCCGCTCCACCACCCGCAGCGGCCCCGGCAGCCGCACCTGAAACACCAGCGGCCCCTGCGCCTGCCGCAGAGGCTCCAGCAGCCCCAGCAGAAGCTCCCGCTGATGCTGGTCCTTCTGTAGAGCTGTTCACCACGAATAACCTCTGGATGATGATCGCCACCGCTCTGGTGTTTATCATGCACCTTGGATTCGCCACCGTAGAAACTGGCCTTACCCAGTCTAAAAACACGGTGAACATTCTGTTCAAGAACACCTTGATTCCCTGCATCGGTCTTCTGACCTATTTGCTTTGCGGTTTCAACCTCATGTATCCTGGCTTTGCTGACACAGACTCTCAGTTCTGGTTCAAATTCGCTGGTTTCGGTATCTCCACGGATGCTGCTGGGCTGACTTCTGCCTACAACGTGGGTTACACCTACTGGACTGACTTCCTCTTCCAGGCCATGTTTGCTGCGACCTGCGCCACCATCGTTTCCGGTGCTGTCGCTGAACGTGTGAAGCTGACAAGCTTCATGATTTTCTCCACCATCTATGTGGCGCTCATTTACCCGATCGCTGGTAGCTGGAAGTGGGGCAACGGCTGGCTGAACCGTATGGAAACTCCTTTCTATGACTTCGCTGGTTCTACGCTGGTTCACTCTGTGGGTGGCTGGGGCGCTCTTGCAGGTGTCCTTATCCTTGGCCCACGTCTTGGCAAATTCATGCCTGATGGCAAAATCAAGCCTATCCTTGGCCACTCCATGCCTCTGGCAACGATTGGTGTGTTTCTCCTCTGGCTCGGCTGGTTCGGGTTCAACGGCGGTTCCGTCCTTTCCGCTGACCCAGGTCTTGTTTCCCTGGTTCTGGTTACCACATGCTTGGCAGCCGCCGCTGGTGGTGTTGCTTCCGCCTTGGTTTCTTCCATCGTCTTGAAGAAGCCTGACCTCTCCATGGCCCTCAACGGTATCTTGGCTGGTCTGGTGGGTATCACCGCTGGTGCAGACAAAATGAGCCCCGTGGACGCCGTCATCATCGGTGCTATCGCTGGTGCTGTGGTTGTGATCTCCGTTCTCTTCTTCGACAAGATCAAGATCGACGATCCAGTCGGTGCTGTCTCAGTTCACCTTGTCTGCGGTATCTTCGGAACTCTGGCTGTCGGCATGTTCGGTGATCTCGCCGGAAGCGCCCAGTTCATGTCTCAAGTCATCGGTGTGGCCGCCTACGCCCTGACATTCATCGCCGCTTTCGTGATCTTCTTCGTCCTGAAATTGATCATGGGCCTGCGTGTGAGCGCTGAGGAAGAATCTGAAGGTCTCGACATCGGTGAACACGGTGCTGTTGCTTACAACATCACTCCAAATCACTAAGAGCTACGGTAAGCTCCGTTCAAATCCCGAACCATCACTCCCTGGTCGCGCAAGTGGCCAGGGAGTTTTGTTTTCCCTCGGGTGGATGAGTTGCTCCTTGCGGGCGGCTCACAGTCCGCTAAAAACAATAGACATGGTTCGACTCACAGTTCTTGGCAGCGGCAGCTCAGGCAATTGCGCTGTCGTGTCCACAGACCGCACCACGCTGCTCATTGATGCGGGACTCAGTGCCAAGCAAATTTGCCTGCGTCTTGAGGCAGCAGGTTTCTCCCTGGATCAGCTAGATGGCATCCTCCTTACCCACGAGCACCAGGACCATACCAATGGCCTGGAGGTGCTGAGCAGCAAACGTCAGCTCGCTCTCTACGCCACGGCACTGACCCGTGAAACCTTGGAAGGAAACCTCAAGTTTCGCAGTTCGCCGACTTGGCGAATGATGACCACAGGCAGCGCCTTCGAATTTCAGGATCTACGCATTGAGTGCTTTCCTGTTCCCCATGATGCCGTGGACCCAGTGGGATTTGTGATTGCCGACGAAGAATCACGGCTCGGTGTGCTTAGCGATGTCGGCTTTGTGACCAACTTGATCAAAGATCGTCTCAAAGCAGCCGACAGCCTCTTCATTGAAGCCAACTACGATGCCCAGCTTCTTGAGGCAGATCTCAAACGTCCGTGGGCAACCAAGCAACGCATCAGCTCCCGTCACGGTCACCTTTCCAATGACCAAGCGGCTGAACTCCTGGAAAGCGTGGCCCATCCAGGCCTGCATCACGTGGTTCTCGGGCATCTCAGTGACGACTGCAATGATCCCGACCGCGCCACCAAACGCATGCAGGAGTCTCTGCACCGTGTCGGCATCCGTGACACGCGGGTGCTTTGTGCTGAGCGCCGCTGCCTGACGCAGATGATTGAAGTAGCCAAGCGCCAAGTCGTCATCAGCCTCAGCACCCCATCTCCTGCGCCACCCATGCAGCAAATGGCCCTTTTTTGATCTCCTTTCCCGCTCCGCTTTTTATGATCAAGCTCGAACGTATCGCGTGGCAGGCACCGGGAGGCTTCGTTCTTCAAGACATCTCTCTGGAGATTCCTAGCGGTGTCTATGCCGTACTGATGGGCTCCACCGGCTGTGGAAAAACATCCTTGCTGGAAATCCTGTGCGGCCTGCGCCGTCCGAGTGCTGGGCATGTGCTGCTGGATGGGAAAAATGTCACGAACCTAGAACCACGGCACCGGCACATCGGCTACCTGCCTCAAGATCTAGCCCTCTTTCCAGGTCGGTGCGTCCGCGACCAAATTGGCTTTGCTCCCTCTTTGCAAGGGGCAGCGGATAAAGATACCATCGTCCAAAATTTGGCCACCGAATTGGGCATTTTTCACCTGCTTGATCGGCAGCCAGATCATCTTTCGGGCGGAGAAAAACAGCGCGTTGCTTTAGCCCGCGCCTTGGCGGCCAAGCCCAGCGTGTTACTGCTGGATGAGCCGCTCTCAGCTTTGGATGAAGCCACGCATGCAGAAGCTACCCAGCTTCTCCGCAGCCTCCATCAGAAACATGAGCTGACCGTGCTGCATGTGACTCATTCCCGCACGGAGGCGGCCTCCTTAGCGCAGATGAAACTGCGCTTAGAAAATGGAAAAATAGTCGAGGCGTAAATACGCCCCCTCATTTTTCTTCCACCTTCAAAAGCTGGAAGGCATCCAGGATGACAAAACCATCCGTGCCTTCGTTGCTCACTTTTAGCAGGCTATCGCCATCGCTAAAAAGCTTCACGGTTCCAATGCGCCGGAAAGTCTCTCCAGAAGGTAAGGGCTGAGACTCATCAGCGGACAATCGTGTTTCCTCTCCGCCACTTTGAATGATCACAGGCACGGCTTTTGCCCGCGTTTCATGGGCTGAGTAAGCCATGCGAACTTCATAGAGACCGGCAGAAGGCACTTTGAAACGAAAGGTTGCCACGGATGCTCCATCCGCCCGCCCATCATCATGAACATACCCCGTGCCGACGTGGGGTTTGAAGTTAGAGGAACTCTTCCAGACGCCACTGAGTTCGGCGTTAGAGTCATCTAAAATGATGCCCTTCAGCGTCTTCGGATCAATACTGACTTTAGTTGCGGCTTCCTGTGGAAGCTCAGGCAACACGGGCAAATCCAGCACCTGTTTCTGAGCCAGTAAGCGAGATTTCAAAGTCGCGTACGGCAGAGCTTGAACCGCCACATTTTCCTTGGCCGAAAGAGCGGCCGCAATACCAGCACTCTGCCCCAAGATCATCCAAGTCGGCTCCACGCGGATGGATGAAATCCCCACATGGGTGCAAGAAAGCGCCACGGGCACCAAGAGGTTATCACACTCTTCACCTTTGGGCAGGATACTGCGATAAGGGACTTGGTATGCGTAACCATGCCGACGACCCGGTATGCGTACTGGAAAAATAGTTCCTTCATTGATCACTCCACCATCCTTCAGGGCCACTCTCTGGCAGTCATGGGAATCAATGGGAAAAGATGACACGACAATGGCATCCTCTTTCTCAGGCTGCTCCAAAATATCCTTCTGAGAAAGAACATAAAGCCCCTTCATCCGGCGCCCTTCACGCACATAAAGCTGCGGGGACCAGTGG
>JAOZVT010000662.1 GCA_025869455.1 Prosthecobacter sp. | reverse complement strand
CAGAGAAGCCTTTCTTGCATTGGCTGAAGCGTATCGCCGTTCGCACTGGGTTGGAGTTTTATCGTCGTTGCCAGCGTTCGCCTATGTCAAGGCTGGTGGAGCCTTCGGCGGAAGGTCGGCATCCATTGGAGGATGTGGCGGCTGAATGCTCTGATGCTGCCTCTGACTCGGCTGCCTTAGAGGAAGCCCAATTTATACTTTCCCACCTCCCGCCTGAAGATCGTGCCTTGCTCACGCTTTTACATTTAGAACAAATGCCTTTAGCGGAGATTGCACAGCATTTTGGCTGGAGCCGAATCAATGCCAAAGTGAAAGCCTTCCGTGCCCGTCAACGTCTTCAATCTCTCCTCAAACGACATGGCTATGAATTCCAATAAACCCAACTGGGAAGATCTAACTTCTCGTGCTCGTCAGGCAGCCGCTCCTGCGGATCTGGATGTTCGCCACGCCATTCGTCAACAGATTGCGACTTCGTCGGCAACCTTACCTTCTGTTGTGCAAATGGGTCTGTGGGATGAGCTTTTTGCATTGGGCGGTGCGCGTTGGTTGCAGTTAGGCTTGACGTGTCTTTTTGCCACCGCTGGTTGGGCCTGTTGGCAAGGTCTAAGCACACTGAATGAACTAGCTCTTCTTTGGTCCGTGGAGGTTCCATTTCTAGCCAACTATTAATTTTATGACTGTTTCTCCACCATCCTTAAAGCCCGGACGCACTCGTGCGCTGTTGCTGCTGTTACTCGTTTTTTTGCTTGGAGCAGCCAGCGGTGTCGGCGGAGGTCTGCTCTTCTTGCGCAGTTTAGCTCATCGTGCCTGGGCTGGCGAGTTAGGAGAAAACAGTCCCGTCGAATTGGTCGCCAATGGTTTAGAACACCAAGTGTCAGCCGAGCTGGAATTGACGCCTGAAGAGCGTCAAGCGGTGCAGAAGGAACTGGCTCTGACAGTCGGGCAATTCCGTGAGCTTCGCGTTAAGATGCGCTCGGATATACGTGCCATTGTGGAGGATACTCTGACGCGGGTGGAGACAAAGATCCCAGAAGGCAAACGCGCACGTTTGCGTGAACGAGCAGGGGCTCGTTTGCGGCCGTGGGGATTGATGCAGTGAAGGATGGAGGAGGCGGCACCCTAGATTTCTAGCCCCTTCTTCATTGCCTTCTGCAAATTTTTGTCCAAACGAGTGACTAGGCCGCCTCATGGCGGGTACTAAATCATGACCACTCGTCGCACTTTCATTTCTTCTGTCACGGCTGCACTCGGCGGCTCGCTTTTTGCTGCCAATGGCCAACCCAAGACCGTGCTGCTCATGTCGGCCTGGGACACGGTGAACATTGGTGATATCGGCCACACTCCCGGCACGCTTCACATACTGGAACAGCATCTGCCCGAGGTGAAGGTGGTCGTGTGGGCCATGAAATTGGACGACCGTGTCACGTCCATGCTGAAGACCCGGTTTCCCAAGGCGGACTTCATTCAAGGAAGTGTTACCGGAAAGAGTGAGAAGGACGAGCTGCTGAAGAAGGCCATCGCTGACTGTGATCTGTTCATTCGCAATTCCGGTATGGGTCAGGACACATCTTGGATTAAGCACTGCCATTCCATCGGCAAGCCCTACGGCATGTATGGGCAGTCCTATTTCAAGACCATGGTTACAGGTGACACTGGCGCAGAAAATATGGAATTGCTCAATGCGGCGGCCTTTATTTACACGCGGGAAAGTCGCACGCTGAAGATGCTGCAAGAGGCGGGTGTGAAGACGCCTGTGCTGGAGTTCGCTCCCGACGGATGCTTTGGTATTGACGTGCGGGATGAAGAGCGTGGTCTGGCCACGATGAAAAAGCTGGGATTGGAAGATCGGAAATTTATCACGGTGCTGCAACGCACAAACACACCCAAGGCTCCTGGAGTGGATGATAAGCGACCTGAAAAACTAAATCCGCTGCATCCGACCCCTCAGCAGGTGGCGGATGATGAACGCCGTGCGGCGGGCTTTCGAGAGCTGATCACCAAATGGGTGAAGGCGACGGGTTATAAGGTGCTCATTGCGCCTGAGACGATTAAAGAAATGGGACATAACAAACGATTGATCTACGATCCGCTGCCGGAAGACATCCGCAGTCATGTGGTGAATCTGGAGTATTTTTGGAACGCTGATGAAGCGGCTTCCATTTTTGCACGGGCTCACACGGTGGTTTGTCATGAGCCGCATTCCCCCATCATCGCTCTGGCCAATGGAACTCCCATCATCCACTGGTTTTCAGAGTTTCATGGACTGAAATGCTGGATGTTTGAGGACATCGGCCTGAAGGAGTGGCTCCTAGAGATTGACACCATCCCAGCAGAAGCGGTTTTCCAAACCGTGATGGAAAATGATCGGGACTACCCCGCAGCTTTGGCGAAGGTGAAAAAGGCCATGGACTTTGTGCATCAGCGTCAGGCTGAGACCATGAAAGTAGCTGGCCGTGTTCTTGGTTAGGTCGGAAACAAAAGAATGCATCACCCGCTTCGAGTGATGCGTTCTGGAAGGTGCGGGCGAGAATCGTTATCCCGCCTCGCGCGCTCCTCTGACCGTTTGAGGGGCGATGCGTGCGCGCCAGATGTAACGTTGGAAAAGAACCTTGATGCTAGCAGTCAGTGGCACCGCAAGGATGGCTCCGAGTAGGCCGCCGAGGAGAAGGGTCCAGACGAGAACACTGGCAATGACTGTCATCGGATGCAGGCCGACAGCTTCGCCAACGATGCGTGGTGTGATGAAAAGCCCATCAATCTGCTGTACCACGGCAAAGATGATGGTTACGGCTAGGGGCAAGGCCCACCAGGGATCTCCAGGAATGAGGGCGCTGCCACCCTGCACGGCCCCGATAATCACCGCAGGAATCCAGCAGATGGCGATGCCGAGATAGGGGATAATACCGGCAGCGCAGAGCGCCAATCCGATAAGCAGGCCAAAGTCTAGCCCGATGATCATGAGCCCTGCGCCAGTGGCGATGCCATTGATCACGCTAACAAAGAGTTGTCCGCGGAAGAAGGCGATCAGGTATCGGTTAATTTCGGTGAGGCAGGACACGACTTCATCTTTAAAGGCGCTGGCTCGTAGTGGCAGGTAGTCAGACCAAGTGGCCTTGATCTTCGCACTTTCGATCAGGAAGTAATACAGGTACAGCGGCACGATAATCAGCGAAAGCATGAACCCAAACACACCCAGGAAACCGCCGAAGGTGGACTTGAAAAAAAGCCAGGAATTGGTTAGCAGTGTCGGTAGTGCCGTTTTAACCCACCCCCCACTCAGCAGTGCCTGGAGGTCAAAGTCTGAGCCCATGCTGTCCAGCGTGGGGTTGCTCTCATTACCTGCCGATGTGGGTGGTGCTGTAATGGTGGGAGAGATGCCTTCGGGAGAGGTCTCTATGACCGGGGTGTCTGGCGTGATTGGCGAGACTTTAGGCGCTGCTGGCGTGCTTTCTGTTGATGTTTGTGCCGCAGGCGCATGAGAGAGGATGGTGAAGCCATAATCACGATCCAATCGTGTTGCGAAATCCAGAGCCGCCGTGCGTGCTTTGACCGTATAACCAGGGACTTTTTTAGCAAAGGAGGATGTCTGTTCCCCCAGCTTTGGTACGAGCCACCAGCCGAGACCGATGAGCCCCACGGAGAATAAAGCAAAGATGACCCATACGGCGGGCATGCGCTTCAGCCCGCGGCGTTCTAGCCAGGCGACTCCAGGATCCAGCAAGTAAGCAAGCACGCCAGCCACTGCAAAGGGGGTGAGGATGGGCTGAAGAAACCCGATGACCTTGGTGCCAAGAAAAATAAACCCAATGCTGAGAGCGCCTACAATGGTAATGGAGAGTGCCGTGATAGCGGTCCAAAGGGCGCTGCGTTGAAAGGCAGTGGGGAAGTTCTTCATAGGCGCTTAAACAGTGGCAGAGGATCAGAAATATGGAAGAAAGATTCTAAGGAGAACGCTGAGAGTCGCCTGCTTCATCGAATCATTCTGACTCCGTGGATGAATGGCAGCTCTGCGAAGACCGAGAAGTGGAATTTTATCCCAAGATTATAGCGCGTTTCAAATAGTCACAGGTGCTTGATGTAAAGGGAGTCGCCGCTAGCGTGGGAGGATGCGCATTCTCATTGCCAGTGATAAATACAAAGGTTCCCTCACCGCCACCCAGGTGGCACAGACCATTGCGCAGGTCTTGGCGGAAACGATGCCAGATGTTGAATGCGATCTCTGCCCCATTGCTGATGGGGGCGAAGGAACCACTGAGGCGATGGTGACCGCTTTGGCGGGTGAATGGTTGACGATGGAAACACAGGATGCGCAGGCCCGTCCACGGCAGGCTAGCTATGGCTGGTGTGGCAAAGAAGCTGTTATGGAGATGAGTTCGGCCAGCGGATTGGCTCTGGTGAATGATCTGCCTTTGAACCCTCAGGCGGCTAGCACCTATGGCACCGGTTTGATGTTGAAACATGCCCTGGAGCTGGGTGCGGAGCGCATCCTCATTGGCATCGGCGGCAGTGCCACCAATGATGGCGGTCTAGGCATGGCGGCGGCGCTCGGCTATCGATTTCTAGATGCAGCAGGCCAGGAGGTGGAACCCGTCATGCAGCAGGTGGAAAGGATGGTAAGAGTTCAGCCTTCTGGGGCACTCTGCTTGAGTGCGGTCCCTCTTCTTGTGGCCTGTGATGTGGATAATCCTTTGTTAGGCGTGAAGGGCGCGACCCGTGTTTATGGACCTCAGAAGGGCGTGCAGGATGTGGCTTGGTTTGAAGAAAGGCTGGCCCATCTGGCGGATATCGTGGCGCGTGACTTGGGCACGGACCCACGGGACATTCCAGGCGCTGGTGCGGCAGGAGGGCTGGGGTGGGGCTTGATGGCTTTTTGTGGGGCACGCCTAACCAATGGTTTTGATTTAGTGGCCGAGCAGATTGGGCTGGAGGCACGCGTCGCACAGGCGGATTTGGTTATCACTGGTGAAGGTCGGTTGGATACCCAGACACTGCATGGCAAAGGCCCAGTGGGGATCGCTCAAATGGCACGTCGTTTAGGCAAACGTGTGATTGCTTTTGCGGGTGCGATTGAGGAGAGCCCAGAGCTGCACACGCACTTTGATTTTACCCGCGCCACGAAACCCATGGACATGCCTTTGGCGGAGGCCATTGCCAAAGCGGAGTCCTTATTGAACCTTGCGGTTCGCGAAAGCGTGGACGCGATTCGGGATCTGCTGAGGAAGTGAGTGCAGTTTTCAGTTTTCAGCGGTCACTTTCCGGCCAAAGTCACAGTTTCGCTTCGGAACCTGAATACTGAAAAACTGAATACTGATATCGTGATGCCAAAACAAGTCGTTCTCCTCTTCGCTGGTCAAGGTGCCCAAAAAGTAGGCATGGGTAAAGATCTCGCTGAAAGTTACCCTGCCGCACGCGCACTGCTGGAGCAGGCGGATGCAGCCCTGGGGTATCCACTCACCCAGATCATGTTCGAAGGGCCGATGGAAGAACTGACGAAGACCAGCCGCTGCCAGCCTGCTCTTTACGCCCATGGTTTGGCCTTGCTTGAGGTGCTGAAATCGAAGGTGCCAGATCTTGAAATCACGGCGACAGCAGGGCTTTCCCTGGGGGAGTTCACCGCGCATGCTGCGGCAGACACATTTGACTTTGCCACCGGATTGAACCTGGTTTTCCAGCGCGGGAGCTTCATGGAAGAGGCCTGCGAAACCACTCGCGGTGCCATGCTGGCCATGATCGGTGGTGAAGAAAGCGTCATTCGTGAACTGGCGGCAGAATGCGATGTGGATGTGGCCAATCTAAATGCACCTGGGCAGATCGTTCTCAGTGGCAGTGTTGAGGGCATTGAGGCCGCTGCGGCCAAGTCCAAAGAAAAGGGCATCAAACGCGCCATCCCCTTGCCAGTGGCGGGTGCCTACCATAGTCGCCTAATGAAAAGCGCTCAGGATAAGCTGGCCGTAGCCCTGGAAAAGGCCACCATCGTTAGCCCCGCCGTGCCTGTGGTGTGCAATTTCGAGGCCCGTCCAGTGAATCGCCCTGAGGAGATCCGCGCCACTCTTACCGCCCAGGTGACTGGCAGCGTACGCTGGGTGGAGTCCATGCAGCACCTGATCGCTCAGGGACACACCTTGTTCATCGAACTCGGGCCAGACGCCACCTTAGCCGGGTTGATGGGGAAGATTGATAAGAGTGTGAAAGTCATCTCAATCAAGGATTCCGCCACCTTGGATGCGGCGGTTGCGGAGTTGGGAGCGTAGTCTTTCTTACAGCGAGAGCGTCGGAATAATCGAACGACAAAACGGCGCTTTCGTCTATATTTTCAGAAACCGCACCCCCCACCATGTTCGAAATCTTTTCCAACCCCGTTTATACCTTCGGCATGGGCTTTGGCCTAGGCTGTGTCTTTTTGGTCATGTCTTACTTCAATCACTGGAAGACCAAAGGCGAGTTCAGACGTTATAAAACGCACCTCAGTGACAAGTTGGAATTGGATGCCAAACAGCTCCAGGATACGAACAAGGAACGGGCGCGCTTGGCTCAGGAAAATGAGCATCTGCGCATTCAGGTCAATCGTCTCAATGAGAAACCTGAAAACAAACTCCAGCGCGAACTGGAAGTGATGGCACGGGCTGAAAAACACATGCTGATCAATGCCCCTGGATTTGCTCCTGCATGGGAAATGGCCAAGTCCCAAGCTTTGTCTCACATGGAGACTGAAGAAAAAGGCATGTCCTTTCCGCAGAAGATTTTCCGCAAGCTCATCGGTCCCGGCAGCAATGGTTCGACGGCTCTGCCTGAAAACGGTAGCAGTGCCAGCAATGGCAAGTCCAACTCGGAAACCGTTACGACGACGACAGGCGCTTAAGTGACTTGTGTTCGGTGAGCAGTTTTCAGGAATGAACTGAAAACTGCCTTAGACCAAGACGGTGGCAAGCCCCAGGAAAACACCCATGCTGACCACATCCGTGGCGGTGGTGAGGAAGATGCTGGAGGCGGTGGCGGGATCTGCCCCGAGTTTCCGCAGCACCAGTGGGATGATGGCACCACACAGGCCGCTGACGATGCAGCTAGCCACCATGGCTAACCAGACGACCACGCTCAGCATGAGTGCCGCTGGATTGTCATGCATTCGTGCATAAAGATACATGCCGATGCCTGCCGTTAGGCCTACCAGCATGCCATTCAGCAGGCCGAGAGCGCCTTCCTTCATCACGAGGCTTTTTTCCTCACCTTCCTTGAGGTCACCCATCGTCATGCCACGCAGGGCCACGGCCAAAGCCTGACACCCTGTGTTTCCTGATTGCCCCGCGAGCACTGGTAAAAAGGCGGCTAGAATGACCAAGCGATCCATCGTGTGCTCAAAATAACCGACCACCCCGGCTGCGGCAAATGCGGTGAGCAAATTGATCTGTAGCCAGGGATGACGAAAGCGCAGGCTGTGTAAAAGGGGCGTGCTGAGACGCTCCTCATCATTCACCCCCATCATGGTTCCCGCCTGGGCACTGATCTCGATGGCCCGAGCTTCAAACAAGTTTTGTCCGCGTACGAGTCCCAGCAGGTGGCCTTCTTTGTCACAGACTGGGTAAACGGGAATGTGACGATTGACCGAGTGCTTCATCGCATCAGTGAGTTCCATCTCGGGTTCCAGGGCAAAGACGTTTTTGTACATGACCTCTGAAAGCAGAGCCTCAGGTCTGCCCAGCATGAGATCCCTGAAAACGAGCACACCGATCAGCTTGTTTGAATCATCGGTGACATAACCATAAGTGATGAAAGCGCGTTTGGTCAGTTTGCGCAGAGCTTCAATGGTGCCTTGCACCGTCATGGAAGGGCGGAAGATCGCCACAGG
>JAOZVT010000661.1 GCA_025869455.1 Prosthecobacter sp. | reverse complement strand
CTGACCTACTACTACTCCTCGCGCCAGATGCGGCCCTGGCCGGTGCGGAAGGAACGTTCCAAACTGCCGTAGAGGGAGTTCAGCTTATCCTCATCTGGCAGCACAAATTCCACCGTGTGCGCGTGTGTCGTCAGGGGGTAGCTTTTCACCACCTTCGGGGTCGTCAGAGTCGGTGAAACACGCGTCGCAGCGTCTTGCATCAAGGCCCGCGCTTTATCGAGAGCCTGCTGCCCAGCCCCCATCGCGCCACCACCCTCCACACGCACGGGCTCCAGAAAGTAAAAGCGGACCGTCATGTTGGTATTCAGAGATAGATTCACCTCCACCACCCGCGCCACGCCATCTGCCACGTATTCATGCTTGGAAAGGGCGATGATCTGCGTGCAGCGCACCAGGTAGTTACCTCCCTTCAGCCGCCCATCCCACAGACCGTCCCGCGTCACATCTTCCTTATTGGCAGCCGGAGCACTGCTTTGGGCAAGAGCCGAGAAGGTTCCTAACAAGGTCAAGAGGGCGATGAGCGTGATTTTCATAATCGTTCTTAGTCTGGAATGAATCTGACGAAATGTAAATAGGAGCGATGCAAGAACTCCGCTTTCAGGTCAAATCCTCCCGGTCATCGGATTAAACCCCTATTCTATTGGGCCTCAAAGCTCCCAAACACTGAGCAGGATACTCCATTCAGATTTCCTTTTGAATCACGTATGGTTATGAAGCCCCACTTCTAACCTTATGTTTAAATTTTCCGGCGACGGCTCCATCACCACCTGCGACGGCGTGACGCGGCGCGACTTCCTCCAAGTCGGCATGCTGGGTGCGCTGGGTCTTTCCTTGCCCAGCTTTCAGGCGCTGAAGGCCGCCGGTAAAGTGGACACGAACAAGAGCCAACGGGCCTGCATCATGATCTTCAATCTCGGTGCTCCCAGCCAACTGGATCTTTGGGACATGAAACCCGACGCGCCCAGTGAGATTCGTGGCCCCTTCAAGCCCATCCGTACGAAGAGTGATGCCTTTGAAGTCTCCGAGATCTTGCCGCTGCACGCCAAGATAGCCGACAAGTTCAGCCTGGTGCGTTCCTGCTTTCACTCCGCCGCTGCCGTGCATGACACTGGCCATCAGATGATGCAAACCGGCCGCCTTTTCACTGGAGGTGTCAACACTCCGCACGTGGGCTGTGCAGCCGAGTTTTTGTTAGGCCGTCGCTCAGAACTTCCCGCTCACGTCATCCTGCCGGAAACCATGGGTCCCACGGGTGGCAACATGCCGCATGGCCAGGACGCAGGCTTTTTAGGCAAGGCCTACGATCCGTTCGTGCTCAACTCTGACCCTTCCCAGCCCGACTTCAAAGTGCCTGACCTTTTGCCACCCAAGGAGATCGGTGAGGTGCGGCTGGAGCGTCGTCGCATGATGCGTGATCTGGTGGATAGCTCGGTGAAAAACTTTGAATCCAGTGAGCAGGCCAAGCTCATGGACTCGAACTTTGAATCCGCCTACCGCATCATGACCAGCTCCCAAGCGCGTGAGGCCTTTGACCTCACCAAGGAACCGCTGAAAGTGCGTGAACGCTACGGCATGAATCGCTTTGGCCAAAGCTGCCTGCTAGCGCGTCGGCTCGTGGAGCGTGGTGTCCGCATGGTCACGGTGAATACTTTCATCACCGTCTTTGGTGAGATCACGTGGGACATCCACGGCAGCAAGCCCTTCACCAGCATCGAAGGCATGCGCGACATCGTGGCTCCCATGTATGATCAAGGCTACACGGCGCTCATCGAGGATCTTTTCCAACGCGGGATGCTGGATGACACGATGGTCACCTGCCTGGCTGAATTTGGCCGCACGCCCAAGGTCAATCCCGCCGGTGGCCGCGACCACTGGCCTAACTGCTGGACCGTCAACTTCGCGGGTGGTGGGGTCAAAGGTGGCCAAGTCATCGGCAAGAGCGACGAAATCGGTGCCTACCCAGCCGAGCGCCCAGTGGACCCTGGAGAGATCGTCGCCACCATCTACGACAGCCTCGGCATTGACCTCCACACCGAACTCCCCGGCCCTCAAGGCCGCCCCTACCCTGTCGTGGACTTCGGCAAGCACGGCATCAAGGAGCTGTTTGGTTAACTTTTGTTAGGCCGCCTTTCTTGACTGCATCACCAATAGATGGGCACTGCATAAGGCTCAAACATCGAATCCACTGACATCAAATGAAAGCCACGTTGAAGTGTTTGAGCAATAATCATTCTCCCGTGAACCAGTCGTCAGGCAGAGGATCATTAAAATCATCAGCCATCCAGACCATTCCACGATGGAGTCCAGGGATCCTTTGTAGCACAGCGCTCTTAGATTCCACTTCGCGTACTTGCGCTGACAAGGTCGTCAAAAGCAAACGTTGCTCCTCCAACGAAAGCTCCGCTGCAGCTTGGGCGATCTCCGAAACCGTGCTCATGCGTGCAGCTTAACTATATTTTCCAAAGATGCAATTCCTCCGTCAGTTCCTGCTCCTCAGTCTGCTCAGCACGTCGCTAGTCGCCGCTGATGCTCCTAGTTTCCGCAATCAGATCCAGCCCATTTTGACGCGTTACGGTTGCAACATGGGGGCCTGTCATGGGGCAGCGGCGGGCCAGGGTGGCTTCCGGCTTTCGCTGCGTGGTTTCGATGATGAGGGAGACTATCTGTCCGTCACTCATTCAGCCATGGGCCGTCGCATCAATGGCGATGATCCAGCGCGTAGCTTGCTGCTTTTGAAAGCGGCCAAAACGGTACCTCACAAAGGCGACAAGCGTTTCGAGATGAAGTCAGAGGCCTACCAAACTCTGGTGGACTGGATTGCCCAAGGTGCCCCTGGACCCAAGGCGGAAGATCCCGTCATCACCTCCCTGGAAGTCTCTCCCAAAAGGGTGCTGGATAAACCCGGCAGCCAACAGCAGCTCAAGGTCACCGCCACCTTCAGCGATGGGCATCAAGAGGATGTGACGCGGTGGTCCAAATTCAATGCGGTGAATGCCAGCGTGGCCACTGTGGATGACAACGGTGTGGTGAAGGTGACAGGCACCGGAGAAGGAACCGTCACTGCCTGGTATCTCAGCCGACTGGACATCGCCATCGTCAGCGTGCCGCAGGAAGGCACGGCCGATGAAACGCTGTTTGCCCAGTTGCAGCCACGCAATTTTGTGGATGAACTGGTTCTGGAAAAGTTACGTGCGCTGAACATCCCTCCTTCCCAACGCTGCACGGATGGTGAGTTCATCCGCCGCGCGCATCTGGACACCATTGGCGTGCTGCCCACGGCTGAAGAAACGCGCCTCTTCCTTGCTGATACCTCGCCTAACAAAAGAGATAACCTCATTGAGTCCCTGCTCAAGCGGCCCGAATTTGTGGACTACTGGTCCCATCGCTGGAGTGACCTGCTGCTGGTCAACAGTGACAAACTCACGCCAGAAGGCATGTGGGCTTATTACCACTGGATCCGCAATCGCGTCGCCGCCAACACTCCCTGGGATGTCATGGTGCGCGATCTCCTGACCGCCACCGGCAGCACGCTGGAAAATGGCGCGGGTAATTTCTTCCTCCTGCATGACGAGCCGACGCGACTTTCTGAAACTGTGGCCGTGGCTTTTTTAGGCACCGCCATCAACTGCGCCAAGTGTCACAACCACCCTCTAGAAAAGTGGACTAACAATGAGTACTTCGCTTTCGCCAACCTCTTTTCCCGCGTCCGCACCAAGAACGGAGCCACCGCTGATGAACGCGTGGTCTTCAGCGCCACGGAAGGAGACCTCGTCCAACCATTGACAGGCAAACCGCAGGCACCGCGCACCCTAGAATCCGCCGAGGCTATCTCCATGACCGCCCCCGAAGACCGCCGCGTGCCAATGGCCAAATGGCTGACCTCGGCAGACAACCGCCTCTTTAAGCGCACCATCACCAACCGCGTCTGGGCCAATTTCTTCGGTGTCGGTCTGGTGGAAGCCGTGGATGACATCCGCATCACCAATCCCGCCAGCAATGAAAAGCTGCTGGATGCCGCCTGTGATCATCTGATCAAAAACAAGTTCGATCTGAAGTCCCTCATGCGTGTCATCTTGCAGAGCGAAACCTACCAGCGCAGCAGCGAGACGATTTACCAAAACGAAAAGGACAGCCGCTATTACAGCCACTTTTACCCAAGGCGGCTCAAGGCAGAAATCTTGCTGGATTCCGTCGCTCAGGTCACTGCGGTACCGACCACCTTTAACATTGACCGACGCAATGCCAACAAAGGCACCAAGGACACTTACCCCATGGGCTTCCGCGCCTTGCAGCTACCCGATTCTAACATCGCCAGTTACTTCCTCAAAAGCTTTGGCCGAGCCGACCGCATCTCCACCTGTGAATGCGAACGCACCAACGAACCCAGCATGGCCCAGGCCCTGCACATCGCCAATGGTGACACGCTCAATGAAAAGCTCTCCACCCAAGGCAACCGCGTGGATCAACTGCTGAATTCCAAGGAGCCTAACGAAAAGATCGTCGAAGATGCCTACCTCATCGCCCTAGCTCGCAAGCCAACGGCGGCGGAAAAAACCAAAGTCACCGAACTCTTAGCCACCGCCTCACCCACCGACCGCCGCACCACGCTGGAAGACATCTTCTGGAGCCTCATGAGCTCGAAGGAATTTTTGTTTCAACATTGAGCCCTCGAATTCGATCCATGAGATTTGCATTTCGAGGGACACTCAACCCCATAAAACCCCCACTCGATGTCGCTCGAGCATTATTTGTTAGACTCAAATAAGCTCGAGGCACCTTTCAGACATTATCTTGAGATTTTACGACTCAATTTATTGAATTCGCCCCTCCAACAACTCTTTCAGAACCACCGGATTTCTAGCCGTATGCCAGACCAAAGTCACAATCACCCAATCCTGCTGAATGCGAAAGTAAACTGCATAGGGAAAAGGTTTGATAAGGATACGTCTGAATTGCCTGTACACAGGGCGGTGGATCTCAGCATCTTTCAAAATCTCGGGAAGATAACTGTAGAACACCCGGAGAAATCTATCTCCCAGTTCTTTGCCGCCGCAGTGATCATACCACTCAGCGGCTGCCGCAGTGTCCTCGAATGCCTCATCAAGAATGCGCAATTGTCTCATGCACGTCTCGCATCCATTCGTGACTGGAATTCCTCCAAAGACAGTGCTCGTGAAGGATCGCGTTCAAACCGTGCCCAGCGCTCATCAAGCAAAAGTTTCTCGGCTTCGGTGACTTCCAGTTCAGTCTCGGCATCTGCCATGGAGGCCCAGATTTCATCCACGATCAATAGCTTCTCACGCATGGGTAATGCGCGCACTTGCGGAAAATCAGCCAGAGTCATGATTCCATCCTCCTTCTTATCCTACAAATTTCAACTGCTGCTTTCAGCCTTGTTCCTGATGACCAGTGGTCATTTGAAGGCCCAGGAAACCATCTCCTACGAAAAGCAAATCCTGCCACTGTGGGATGCTTACTGCATGGATTGCCATGCGTCGGATGATCCTGATGGAGGGTTCGTTTTGGAGACTTTCACGGCGCTGATGAAGGGCGGCGAAGAAGGCATCGCGGTGACGGCGGGCAAGGCGGATGATAGCTTGCTGGTGAAGTTTCTTGAAGGTCGTTCTGGCCGAGGTGGCAAGAATGAATTCATGCCGCCGGGCAAGCGCGACAAGCTAAAGCCGGAGGAAATCACGCTCATCAAAGCCTGGATCAATGCAGGTGCTTTGGGGCCAATCCTAGCCGATAAACCCCAGGCACCACGAGAAGTCATCACACCCAAGATTGCTCCCAAAGTAGCTCCGAAGCGCTCCATTCAGACGATGGCCTACTCCGATGCGATGAAACTCATGGCAGTAGGTCGTTATGGCGAAGTGGAACTGCTCAATCCTGTCACACGTGCGGTTATACGCAAACTCACCGGATTCAAAGGCAGCGTGAATGCGCTGGCCTTTTCTCCCGATGGCAGCACGCTTTATGCGGCAGGTGGCGAAGCAGGGATCACGGGCGAAGTTCAGTCTTGGAAAACAAGTGACGGCACAGCTTTGAAAAAATTCATCGGCCACCGAGATGCCTGCTACGCGCTGGCTCTTTCACCCGATGGCAAGCTGCTGGCCACGGGCGCGTATGACCAAAAGATTCGTCTTTGGGATGCTCTCTCTGGGGCAGAAATCAAATTGCTTTCAGGCCACAATGGCAGCGTCAACGGCCTCGCCTTCAGACCCGATGGCCACGTATTAGCCAGCGCCAGTGCGGACCGCACGGTGAAACTCTGGAGCATCCCCGAAGGCGCACGCTTGGACACCCTTTCCCAACCGCTCAAAGAGCAAACAGCCGTGGTCTTCAGTGCGGATGGAAAGCAACTTTTCGGCGTGGGCATGGATAGCCGCATTCGTGTCTGGCGCATCAGTGCCACGGCCAAAGAAGGCAGCAACAACATCACCACCTCCCGCTTTGCTCATGAAGGTGGCATTGTCGGCCTGACTCTTTCACCCGACGGCAAGCTCCTGGCCTCCAGCGCCACGGATCGTTCCATGAAAATCTGGGATGCTGTCAGCCTAACGGAAAAGTGGGTACTTGATCCGCAATCTGACTGGACACCCGCCCTGGCCTTTGGTGAAAAGGCGGTGCTTTATGCAGGCCGCGCCGATGGCAGCCTAGGCGTGTATGATTCCGCCACGGGCAAAGCGGTGGTCATGGCCGCTGCGGCTAAACCTGCTAAAGCCGCCAAGCCTAAGACGGTGGTGAAGTCTGAACTCACTCGCGTCTTAGCACCTGCCCTGCATAGCGGCGGCACGGTGACTTTAACCGCGCAGGGAAAAAATCTGGAAGCCGACCCCAAGGTCAGTTTCAGCCACCCAGGCATCGTTGCTAAAATCATCAAGTCATCCATTAAACCTAACCAATTAAAGGTTCAAGTCACCGCACCTGCGAATCTGCCACGCGGAGCGCAGGAGATGTGGCTCACCACGCAACATGGAACGACGGCCAAAGTGAAGCTGTATGCCGACGACATCGCTCCCAGCTTCAGCAGTGCGATGACCTTCAAGGACAAACCCCTCGCTGTGAATCGGTTACCCGCCAGTCTTTGGGGAACCTTGGCGGAAACGGGCCAACAAGATGTGTATCAAATCCAGGCCAAGGCAGGTGAAGAACTGGTCTTTGACCTAGCCGTGAATCAAATCGGCAGCACCGCCAAATCACCTCGTCTTGAGATCATGGACCCAGCCTTGAACATCCTGGTGATGAATCGCGGCCTAGACACGGGCAGCGATCCGTTCATTGCCTGGAAAGCTCCTCAAGACGGCGCTTACCTCGTGCGAGTCAGCAACACCACGCTGGATGGCGGCCCTGGTCACACTTATCGCCTCACTTTGGGAGCACTGCCTTACGTCACCGGTTGGGAGCCACTCTCCGCCACGCTTGACCTAACCACAGATGTAACCTTGATCGGCGCGCATTTAGAAAAACAGACCGCCATTCAGATCAAACCGGGATCGGTCGGCATCTTGCCCATCCCTATCGCCGCACAAGAACTCCGCCTGCGGGTCAATCCCGTTATTCACGTCAACACCCTGCCTCAGACCCATGAGATAGAGAGCAATGATGACGTAAAGACAGCGCAGGCCATGACGGTGCCTGGGGTCATGAATGCCAAGCTGCTTTCCATCACACAGGCAGGTGACGTGGACCACTTTGCCTTTGAATCCAAAAAGGATCAGACCTGGATCATCGAAACCCTCGCCGCCATGGCAGGCTCACCCGCAGATACCAAGATCGAGATCCTAGATGCACAGGGTCAGCCCGTGCCGCGAGTGCTGCTGCAATCCGTGCGCGACAGCTACAATAACTTCCGTGGGGTGG
>JAOZVT010000660.1 GCA_025869455.1 Prosthecobacter sp. | reverse complement strand
ACCAGCCCCAGCCGCCGTCGCTATTGCGCATGGCTTCCAGGCGTTTGAGTCCTGACTTGGCCATCTTTTTGACTTCGTCTTCATCAAAGACGGGTGCTTTGAGGTGGCCCTCGTTATCTTTTCCCTGCCAGCGTTTGGCGCGGTCTTCGGCCTTGCCGATCTCTTGGGCATTCAGGTTGGTGAGTTTTTCTTTTACGGCTTTGAGATCCACGCCCAGATCTTTCAGGACACCTAGGGTGATGATGGTGGGCACAAAACGGTTCAGCGTCTGTTCGGTGCAGCCATAAGGGTAATCCACGAGGTAGGGCAGAGCGTCCACCAAGGTCATGGCCAGGGTGGGGGAGTAGCGGATCTCCAGGCGGGATTGCTCAGGTTTGCGCTCAGCGGGGACTTTCAGGGTTAGCTTTCCACTGGCTTCATCTGGCCGGATGGCGAGGCTCCAAGAGTCGGTTTTGAGCATGCCATGCGTGTAAGCTGGGAAGGTCATTTCCATGGCGTCGCTATCTTTTTGAGCCAGGGCTTTGACCCGGATCTTGGCCTCGCCTTCACCTGTGACTTTGACCCGCCAGCCGAAGCGTTTTTCGGAGTGAGCTGGGAGGGTGAGCGGTGCTTGGGCACTTTGGTTTCCTTCCATGAAGGCTAGGACTCCACCTTCTAACTCCAGCACGGCTTTCACACTCTGCTCCACGTCCAATTCGTTATGCACATTGGCCGAGATGACGACCTCGTCTTTCTCCACAAAGAAGCGCGGGGCTTGCAGTCTAACCATGAGGTTCTTCCGCGTGATGACTTCTACGGAAGCTTCACCAACCTGGGTTTTGGAACCCATGACCCAGGAGCGTAGCTTCCAGGTGGTGAGGTTATCTGGCAGGGTAAAATTGATTTCTCCTTGGCCTTCGGCATCGGTGGTGAAGTCGGCTATCCACACGGCACTGTCGGCCAGATTGCTGCGGATCATGGGTTGTGGGCCGTCCTCTCCGTCGATCGTTGCCCCGTTTCCTGGGGCTTCAGACTTCTTGGCGACCATATCTTTTGTTACGCCGCGCTTTGCAGGTGCTTCAGCCATCACCATGGGTGCTGGTGCTGCCATGACGGCCATGGGCGCAGCCGAGTCAGCAAACATCATACTCTCACTTCTTGCGCTACCAGCGCTGCTAACAAGACCTGCAATTTCTCCATCCGCCACACTTCCCCCAAAGACACCGAGGGGAGGCATCCAGGATTCCCCACTTTTCAGCAAACCATTTTGCAGGGCGCGGAGGGAGTCTTCTATCTGCGGGTAGTGGCTGCGTTTCCAGCCCCAGAAGAAGGGGCGGATGTCTTCTTGATTGCTGCCGCCGGAGATGTATTCCAGCGACTTGTCATAGGCGGTGAGAACCACCTTGCCGACGAAGGGTTTGCCGTCTTGATCTTTGACCTTCACTTTGACTTCGGAGCCTTGGCCGGGGAGGTAGGTAGCGCTGTCTGGTGTCAGTTCGACGGTGGCGATGCGTTTCTTGGGCGGTACGATGATTTGCCGTGTGACCTGATAGACACGGGCTGCGCTGACTGTGTAGGCATCGAGAAAGATGTTGGGTTGATCGGCTTCGCTAAGGGTAAAGCGATGGGTGGTGCTTTTACCCTCCAGTTTGATCCAAATGGGTTCTGGATAGACGCCATTTTGGGTGCGGAGGAAAAGGGCAACGGTGCTGCCGGGATGATTGGTGTTGAGGGTGATCTCGACTTCTTCTCCTGGGGAGTATTCATCTTTTTGTGTGATGAGTTCCAGGTCATCAAAGCGGTAATCTTTGCCTTCATTGAAGCCTTCGCCACGGGCGGTGATGAAGCTGATGCCTTCGATCTCGTGCCCGGCTTCATCCTTCAGTTTGGCGGAGACACGATACTGGCCGCTGCGAGTGAAGGTGAGTCGTTCCGTGGCTGTGTGCTCGTTTTTTTCATTCAATGTTAGGCCGACGGTGTGCACGGCTTCCTCCGTGGGTTTTCCGTCCTGATCATAGGTGATGCGATAGAGCGTGAGGTCACCGTTGGCTGTGACCTTGTTGCCATCCAGCGTGCGTGCATTGATGGTGATTTTACCTTCTTCACCAGCCTGATAGTAACCGCGATCTAAAGACACATAGACTTCAAACGGACGACGCGCGGCGAGCACGCTGCCTGTGCCAAAGATGGTGCGGCGGGATTCGTCGGTAACTTCGGCTTCGATGGAGTAGCGGTGGTCTTCATTGCCATGCAGTTCTTTGGCTAATGCGGTATCAATCTTGACCGTGAAAGTACCATCGGCATTGAGGGGGGATTCGCCTTCTGCCACCAGTTCTGGGGGATTGCTATGCCAGCGTACCCAAGGGTAACGGGGGATGCAAAAGCACCATTTTTCTGAGCCGGGATACCAACTGTAATAGTGTGCGCGCCAGCCATAGCCTTCGCCAAAGAGCCAGTCCCAGGGGCCGATGGGGAACCAGCGGTCTGTGTGGGCGCTGCGTTGAACTTTATACTTCACTTTTCCCTGTTTCACGGGACCACCAAAGTAATAGTCAGCTTTGACTTTGATCTCGAAGCTATCTCCGAGTGCCACCGGGGTAGAGGGCGCGTCCACCTTCACTTCGAACTCTGGTTTTTTATACTCTTCCACACGGAAGCTATGCTGGCCCAGATGTTCACCGCCACGGAGCGTGCGATTCCAGGTCATGCGGATCTGGTATTGGCCGAGGGTGGCTTCTTCATCGAGGATCATCACGTCATTGATCGCACCCGAGTCATCGGCTTGATAAGTCTTCTTGAGCAGTTCTTCACCTCGTGGACTGCTGATGACGACCTCGATGCTGGCACCCGCGAATTTATTGGTATCTATCTTTGGATCATAACCCACCTGGCGAGCCCAGGCTTTCCACTTCACTTCCTGACCAGGGCGGTAAACGGGACGATCTGTGATGGTGTAGAGTCGGGTTTGTTCGTCGAAACGGTCATGGTTGCCGCCAAAGTAAAGACCCTCAAAACCTAAGTAGGCCAGTTTGCCATCTCCACTCTGTGCCTGGATCAGCCACTGGTATTCATTGACCTTGGAGTCGGTCACTTTGACCTGGCCCTGCTGATCTGAGGTGAGTTGGAAGTCTTTGAAGCTATAGACTTGCTGCGGTGAATTGAGAAGCGCGGGCCGCGTCCATTCACTCCGGTAGCCGAAGAAGCGTACGGTGGCTCCTGCGACAGGGGCTCCTGTGACGGCATCGGCAATGTAGTAGTGACCTGCTTTGGCCTGATTGGTGTGGACAATGACGAGGCTTTCCAGCCAAAGGAGGGCGCGTGTTTTGTGACCGCCTTCGAAACTGCCTTCGACCAACCAAGCGCCTGCTTGTTTGAGCGGTGTGTCCACGCTGACTCGGCGATCCCAATGATTCTGACGCGGCTCTAATTTTTGCTCCCAAGTGACGGCCTCTCCGATGAGGTATTTCTGGCCTTCCTTTTCTAATAGCCTTTGACCGATGTTGCTGACCTCTATCTTCTGCCAATCACGATCCTGGGGAGACGTGCGCAGGTAGGCTTCCGTATCGGCCAAGAGTTTGGCTACATCCACTTGGCGGGCGCTGAGGTTGATTTTTTCTGCATTGCGGAAGGTTAGGGAGAGCTTGGCTTCTGTCCCTGCGGCCTGCGGTTGTTGGGGATCAAAGTTTCCCTGGGCATCGGTGATCTGGTGGATCTTATATTCGATTGCCCTTTTGCTGTCGGTATTGGTTTCCAAAGCTAGGGCGCTCTGAAAGGCCTCTACGGCGCGCGGATATTGGCGGCGGTCAGTCAGTTCTTCGGCGACGCTGGTCCAGGCAGAGACACGCAGATAGCCCGGGGCTTCGTTGTCTTTAGCCAGGGCCTCATAAAGCTTCATGAAACTCCAGTCGGAAGGCAGGGTGAGCCGTTTGGGGCCGGTGGCTAGATTGACCACGGTTTCTTCATCTTTGAGCGTGTGCAGTGCGGCAATGCTATCCCGCTTGGCGGATTCAGTTTCGTCTGGGTTGAAGCGGAATCCGAATCCGGCGAGGGTGCGGACGGAGAACCACGTTTTTGCGAGATCGGCGAGTGTTTGCTTGGCCGTGAAGGTGGCGAGTGGGCTTAGCTTACCTTGCTCTTGGATGAGCCAGAGCAGACGGCCCGCGTCATTTTGGGCCGTTTCCCATGAAGCCGCCGCCTTGTAGTAAACGGGATTGCCTTCAGTATCCACGGGATAGCCAGTCGCGGGACTATCGAGACCGCTTTGATCATCATAATCGGGCAAGGTCGTTAGGTCCGTGAGATGCTGAAGTGCCCAGGCTTGATAGGAGCCAAACTGGCTTTGGCTTAAGCCATTGATGAGTGCTTGGAGAACTTGATTTTTTGCTTTCGTAGAGGCGTCGGCAGGCAGGGCTTTCCAGGCAGATTCTAGGAGTTGCAGGGAGCGTACGCGGTCACGCAGCATGGTTTGTACGTATTGACTGCCGCCGCCTCCGCGTCCCCAGCGCTGGTAGCCTCGCTGGAATTTGTTTTCCAGGATTTGCCCGCTGTGGGGGAGGTTTTGGTAGTCCTGGCCGGCCTGGAGCAGTAGATCCCATTTTTTGGGATGGGCTTGGACGGAAGCTTCGATCACGTCTTCCTGTTCTTGGTAGGTATCCAGGTTGCGGAGGGCTTCTACCGTCGCTCCTAGGAGCTTGGTGCTGGCTTGTGGAGTCAGGAGTGCTTTTTTGCCCAGGTCAGCCGCTTCTCGGTGATTGCCCTCTTGGCTCAGGGCGGCCACTTTCTTGAGCACCTCCTCGGCAGTCTGGGCGGGGCTGAGGGTGGGCATAAGAATGAAGACGAGGGGGAGCCAGAGAAAATGTTTCATACCGCAGAGAGGGTTTTACCAAAGTGCATGACGAGAGACAAGCTGATGTCTTGGGGTGTTCAGGATGATTTTTTTCAAACGGGGTAAATATGCCCGAACTCGGTGATTGAGCACGGCCATCGGCTGCAAATCCTGGCGGTTGGTTTCTGTGTGCGTGCCGAAATTCAGACGGGGGGCGTCTGAATTCAGACGCTTTCAGACGGGTGCCCGTCTGAATTGAGGTGATTTAAGACGCCTTAAGACGGTTTAAGACGCCTTAAGACGGTTTAAGACGGTTTAAGACGGTTTAAGACGTCTTAAGGTCAATCTTGGTCGCAAGTCTGGCCGCAAGGTTCCCCCCAAGTCCACCCCCAACATAAGGAGAAAGGTTTTAAGGAATAAGTACTAAAAGAGAAAGGATTTAATGATGCTGAAGCAGCAGCTCAGATCAAGCTGATGAAATGGGGAAGGCTTGCTGAAGTCTGGAGAGTCTTGGTGAGTGAAGTCCTCCAGAGCTTTAGATTGGCAGTTTCATCACCTCGATTATTAGGACTCAGAAGTGGGTTTTGGAGTAGAGGATAGGCGTGTGAAAAGCACCTTCCATCCGATCTTTAACCACATCTTTTCATCCCGTCCTAGGAGGCCAAATGACACTGCGAGGAAGAAGAGGATGGATAGAGCCGCAATGACGATGGCGATGTGGCTGTAAAGGGGCTCCTGTAGCCAAAGACGGCCCAGGATGAAAGCGGGGCAGAGGAGAGCCGCTCCATGCAGGAGTGGCCGCCAGAGACCATCCCAGAGCACCAGTTTCCATGTCAGACCGCTCTGGGCGACGATGAGCCAAGGCATGGCGACAGCGTAGAGAAATGTCATTTCGACCAAGGTGGCTTGAGCGGCACCAATCATGCCGGAGGTCTTCACTAGGATCACCGTCAGCAGGATGTTCACGATGATGCCAGCGAGATAGGCCAGGGCCAAGGCGCGATGTTTGGCCAAACTGATCAACAGATGGCGTGAGGGGATCTGGGCTGCACAGAGGACATGGGGAAAGATGAGGGCCAGGAGGACGGGAGTAGCTGCTTTGGCTTGACCTGGAACCCAGCGGGCGAGGAAGGCTGGACCAATGGTCCATAACATGCCCCCACCGACGATGGCGACTAAGGAGGAGATGCGTGAAGCGGCGATGAACCCGCGTTCCAAGCCTTTTTCATCCCCCGCGCCATCCATGTGGCTGAAGGCTGAAAGTAATTGAGCGCCGACAATGGAGTAGGCGATCTCATAGAACATGTAGGCGAGTCTTTGACCCAAGGCATAAACACCCGAGGCGGCAGTGCCGAGGATGGCGGCCAAGATGAAAAGGTCTGATCCACTGAAGCCGCTACGGACTCGTTCAGCGGTGGTTAGGAGATAGCTCCAACGGGCAAATTGAAGCAGCTCTTTGGCTTTGCTCCACCTCACCCAATGCCAGCCGATCAGGGAGAAATAACTGCGATCCAGCAGAGCATAGAGAAGGCCTTCACCGAGGGTGCCTAGACAGTGAATCCAGGCTACCCAAACGAGTCCTTTACCCTCACTGAGTGCCCAAGCCACCAAGGGAGTGCAAATCAGGACGCGGATGATGCCTGCACCGCTGATGATATCTCGGCGGAGCCGACTCTGCAAATGCAGCAGAATGGGGCGGCTGATCCATAGGGCAAGAGCCGTGACCATGAGGGCTACGACGACGGCTCTAGCCTCCTCTAACTCATGAATATCTGATAAAAAATGCGGTAAGGAAAACCAAGTGATCGTGCCAGCGATTTGGGCAAGGAGCCCAATGACGAGCATGCTCAGCGTGCCCGTGCTGGTCGTGAGTCGTACGTCCTCCTCATCCCCACGGCCAATGGCGCGGGAGAGAAATCGAGGCATGGAAGTGCAGAGCCCCAGATCAAGCAAAACAAACTGAGAAAAGATGCCTGAAAGCAGTCCCCAAAGGCCGAAACCCGCCTCTCCTAAATAATAGACCATGCGTGGAGTGATCCACAAAGCGCAGCAAAGCCGCACGGCTTGTTCAAGAACGAGCATGGCTGAGCCACGCACGATTTTGGGGATCAAACTCATGGTTGAGGTTTAGCCTCGCCAGTTGTGGCAGCCTGCGTGAGTTGATGACTTAGCAAGGTTCCAATCAATTGGGAGCCTTGTTGATTGAGGTGGGTGTCGAGGATGGGATTATAAACCAAGATGCCTTTCTCTGCCGCATCACGAAGAGTCGGGCAAGCATCGACAAAGTGAATCTGATGTTTGTCACACAATTGGTGAATGTAGTCTGGCAAGGTGCCTGGTGTCCACATTTGTGCAGCAGCATTGGCATGTTCGGCAAACCGAACCAAGCCATGATAGGTGCGGTTGTTAGCGGGGATGTAGAGTAACCAGGGTTCAAGATTGAGCTGATGGCAGTTTTCAGCCCACTGCTGAATGGAATCGTCCAAAATACGCTTTTGATCAGGAGACATGGTCTCAGGATCCAGCGGCATGGGTTCAGGCCGGATGGTGATGGGGAGTTCTTTCGCCCCAGTTTTGAGCCAAGCGTCTTGATATTGGCGTTTGGGGGATGGCTTCAGGAATATCTTGGCCACCTGGTAGGCGGCTTTGATCAAGGACATCTGCGGCAAGGGGACGTGGGAGGGGCGCCAGCCTGTTTGACGATGCCGAGTCAGATCGGCGGTTTCAGTTTCGGTATCCAGGATGTCGTTGCCATCATAAAAGGCCAGGACGGCCCGTTGTGTGCTGGGGCTTTTACCGAAACGGCGGAGGTATTCCAGGTGGGAAAGGGTGCCCGTGTTGCAGACTCCGAGGTTACGAATGGAGAGGCCACTGTCCTGGGCGGCTAAGGTGGTGAAGATCTGCTCAAAAGGTAACATGCCTGATTCCACGAAGGAATCTCCGACGACGACGACTTGCCAGTCCTTGAGTCCCTCGGGGTTGCGGAAGCCATCCGCATCGTAGTTGGAGGTGAAGCTCTTTTCATCGGTGTAGGCTTGGTCTGTGCCATTCTTGAGTCGCAGTAGGGAGGCTAGGG
>JAOZVT010000659.1 GCA_025869455.1 Prosthecobacter sp. | reverse complement strand
GCCACCCGCAAGTGAATCTCTACGCCATCGGCGAGTTCCACGGGTTGGAGGGTGTCAGCGGGGGGAATGGGGGGCATACAGGAAAGAACGCTTACGAATGAAGCTGTACGCACCCATTTTGACAACCCTGGAATGAAACTTCTATGCTCAAGACCGTAGCATCCCAGAAATAGCATCCAAAATTGCAAGAATAGGGACTGGTTTCCTTTTCTGCTTGTTGCAGAGTTTTGGCTTAGTCGTTTCCCATTTCCCTCGTATGCGTTTTCTCGCTTTCGTTCTTCTTTGGCCGTTCATTTTGAATGCACGGGACCTGCCAGTCATGGATGCAGCGGGTCTTGAGGCTGCTATCAAAGCCGCGCAGCCAGGAGATACCATCACTCTGCGTGAAGGCACCTGGGCGGATACCGTGGTGAAATTCAAAGGGCAGGGGACTGAGGCCTCTCCCATTACCCTGCGTGCGGCAGTTCCAGGGAAAACCATTTTTACAGGAGCCTCAGCCTTGCGCATGGGCGGAGAGTATCTGGTGGTCGAGGGCCTGTGGTTTCAGAATCCTGATCCGGTGGTCGGAGACAGCCTCGAATTTCGTATCGACTCAAAGAATCTCGCTCGTCATTGTCGCCTAACCGGATGTGCGGTTACTTTAGCGGAAGGTATCGGCAGTAAGACTGACAAAGAATCCCGCTGGGTGGGTCTCTATGGCAGTGATAACCAGATGGATCACTGCCTGGTCCAAGGTAAAACCTCCAAAGGTACAACCGTGGTGGTTTGGCTGGGCGGAGACAATCAGGGGCGGCACCTCATCGAGCAGAACTACTTTGGGCCGCGTGAGAAGCTGGGCAAAAATGGCGGTGAAACCATTCGTGTGGGAGATAGCAGTACCTCCATGCAGACTGCTGCCTGTGTGATCCGCGAAAACATCTTTGAGAAATGCAATGGTGAGGCGGAATGCATCTCCAATAAATCCTGTGGCAATCTTTATCAGGGCAACAGCTTCATGGAAGTCAGCGGAACGCTCACCCTACGTCACGGCAATGGCTGCACGGTGGAAAAGAACGGCTTTTTCGGCAACGGAGCCAAGGGCACGGGAGGCATCCGCATCATCGGTGAAGACCATATCGTGCGTGGTAACTACCTGGAAAATCTGACCGGAGATGACGTGCGCTCCAGCATCACGCTCATGAACGGGCTTCCGAACTCGCCCGCCAATGGTTACTTCCAGGTGAAACGGGCACGTGTTGAAAATAACACGCTGGTGAATTGTGAACATCCCATTCTGATCGGGATGGAAGGGGACAAGGTCGAGCGAAAGGCCGATCTACCTCCATTGGAGACACTCTTCATCGGCAATAAGGTCAATGCTCCTAAGGCTCTGGTGATCGAGGTACGCTGTGATCTCGCTGGGGTGACTTGGAGGACTAACCAATTTTCAGGCAAAGAGTTGGGCATTCCTGAACGTGAAGGCATCACTTGGGGGCAGACGCCTGAAATTGAGAAAATCCAGCCGCTGCCCCGTCAGTCTGTCGGACCCCGTTGGTGGAAGTAAAATTTACTCCATCGGTTTCCTGATCTGCCAGTGTTTCTCTGGCCAGCCTAGATTCTTAAATGTCGTGGCTGGGTAGTCCCAGGCCTTCGGCTCAGCACTGTAAATGATCACTCGGGTTTTCTCTGCGGCCATGGCGGTGGCTTGAGGGATGTCCAAGTATTTGAGCACATTCAGGTAGGCGGGGCTTTGCTGATGACTAGTGGGCATTTCATGCAAATCCAGGCGTGTGATGCCGTCTTCAAAGAGAGACGCATACAGGGCATCAGCGGCCATGTCACGATTCGCCTGAATCCATAAAGGGGTCTTTTCAAAACCGGGTATTTGTTTGATCCCTTGCACGGTTCGCCGGATGTCCCACACGCGCATGGAATCCAGCGTCTGTCCCGCGAGGTAAAAGCGCCGTAGCCGATGAGTCTGCGCTTTCTCACTGCCCGTCCACTCCGTGGGGCCGATGCCACGTGGGCAGACATAGGCCATGCCCCACTTGAAGTTTTCAAACATCTTCTTCTCACTGGCAAAAGCCTCTTCATCTTTGGCTGTGACTGGAAAGCTTTCGATCAATTTGGAGAAGCGGGATTCATAGGTATTGCAGAAATCTTGCCAGCCTTGGTCATCCAAGACATTGAGCGCCACCAAGTCTAAATCCTCGGCTCGCAATCCTTCGCGATGAGCCACATAGAGACGAAGACGGAACGCGCGATCCGTTTCAAAATCATAGGCCGTCATGCGGATGCCATCGCGCGTGAGGCTGCTTTCTTTGTTCATGGTCACGGCAACGGCATCCTTTGGCCAACCGGCAAAGACTTTGTCTTTAAGTGCGGTCATCCAGCCATCCCGTTGTTTCTCCCATTCGGCTTGGGTGGTCGCGGGCTGTGGTGTTTTAGCAGCCGGGACAAAACTCTCGTCGATGGTGGTGTTCTTTTCGTCTTTTGGAAGTTCCTTGAAGACCTTCAGCACCTCTGGTTCCAGCGACTTCTTTGCTCCTTCATCCAGCACCGCCATAGGGTCCGCACCTTTGAGAAAACGCTCAAACCAATGGAATGCCCCGTTGTTTAGCGGCTGCAAATCCTTATGCGGACCTTCGGCCACTTGCAGGCCAATGTTCTTTTCTTGGCCTAACAAGGAGTAAATTCGGCGCACGTTTTGGTAAATGTTAAAGACACCATCAATGGGAAAAATGTCATCTTTGTCCGTGTTGCAAATCAGTAGGGGACGTGGTGCCACCAGGGCCACCATCCGGTCATAATCCCAACGATACGTGTTCACATAAAACATGCAGTCGCAGTGACCTTCGATACAGCCATCCACCACGTGATTGCGCATCGTCGTCACACCCGCAGTTGGGGCAGCGACCTTGAGGCGATCATCCAGCGCCGCAATCCACCAGGAGTAGGCACCACCACCGCTGCGGCCCGTGACGCCAAAGCGTGTTTTATCCACCTCAGGTCGAGTTTCCAGATAGTCCAAGGCACGGATGCCTGCCCATGCTTCCAGCCCGGCAGGCGTGTATCCACGCGACATCCACCACCAGCGCCCTTTGCTGTAAGTGCCATGATGCTCCCCGCGAATTTCACCGAGCTGGACGGTATCAATGATCAGGCAGGCATAACCATGGCGGGCAAACCAGATCCCGTGGTGGTGATAGCCCGTCTTGTTGCCATAACTCACGCCATCCTTCACCACGTTAGCATGACCACAGACATATAGGATGGTCGGTAGCGGTTTCTCTACCTTCTCCGGCAGGTACAAATTGGCCGTTACATATAGGCCCGGCACCGCTTGGTAATGCATGTTTTCCACCACATACCCATCGCCCTTCACCTCACCCGTTTTTGTTGCCTGCAAAGGGGTGCGCTCGGGCATGGGGTCCAGGCCCAGCATCTCCGCGAGTTGGCGACGATATTCAGGTGCCTTGGCCTGCCAGTCCTCTGCTGTTTGAATATCCTTCAGGCCGCCATTCTCTTCAATGTCAGCCGTCTGCTGCTGCATGTAGCGGTCCAGCATCCGTGCCCCTGGTGAATCCGGTGTCTTCTCAGGAAAACGCCCAGCATAGAGAGATAGCGGCAGCAGCAGGAAAAGAAGAGACTTCATGGTATGCCATGAATACTCCGCTCAAGGTGGTGATCTTGTCGCGTGTGTTGATACTGGACTGCTGTTATATCTGAAACTCAGGGTCTGCTCGAAGGCGTTCTTTCGGGACGTACGCTCCTCGTATCGGAAGGATGTCATTATTGTCTCCACGTGCAGAGCCGACAAGAAAGGAGCCTTCTACCACATCAAGATAACGGCGATTGCGCAGAATAATCTTCTGGTCGCAAATCCAGTCGTTAGGATGGACTCTGGCATCCTCAGGATTGCGCCAGAGTACCTTATAATCATGCCAGAACTGAGAAGTATCATCCCAGCGGATGTATTCGAGTTCGCCCACTCTTTCACCGCCTCGTTCAATGAACCACCCAAAGATTCGCCCGTAATCGGATGCCGCTTCAGGAGAAAGGGTCTTCGCTTTGGAACGACCAAAGCGAAGAAAATCAAACATCAGGAAAAGCTATTTGGAAATTAATCCGCGTTATCAATCAGCTTGGCGAACTCGTCGAAGAAATACTTCGCATCGTTCGGGCCGGGTGCTGCTTCAGGGTGGTATTGCACGCTCAGGATTGGGGCTTCGCGGTGGCGCATGCCTTCCACGGTGCCGTCGTTGAGGTTGATGTGCGTGACTTCCACGTTTGAAGGCAGGCTGGACGGATCAATAGCAAAACCGTGGTTTTGGCTGGTGATGGAAACCTTACCAGTGCGCAGATCTTTGACAGGCTGGTTACCACCGCGATGGCCGAACTTCAGCTTGAAGGTCTTGCCGCCGTAGGCGTGGCCCAGGATCTGGTGCCCCAGGCAGATGGCGAAAATGGGTTTCTTGCCAATGAGCTGCTTCACTTCCTTGTGGATGTAATCCAGCGCGGCTGGATCCCCAGGGCCATTGGACAGGAACACACCATCAGGATTGCGGGCCAGCACTTCCTCCGCCGTAGCGGTGGCAGGGACGACGGTGACATGGAATCCGCTCTGGCGCAGACCGCGCAGAATGTTCCGCTTCATGCCGAAATCATAGGCCACAATGTGGTGGCGGGCTTCGGGCAGGGGATGAAAGGCACCTTCAGGCCCGCCTTCGCGGTTCTGGCTGGGGCTAGGAATGTCCCACTGACGGCTGAGCTGGCTATCTGGATCCCAGGTGTAGGTGGTCTTGGTGGTGACTTCTTTGACGAAGTCGCTGCCGCTCATAGGGGCGCTTTCCTGAGCCAGTTTGACCGCTTCTTCCACGCTGCTAACTTCCGTGGTGATGACGGAACGCATGGCACCGAGGGTGCGCAGATGCTTGGTCAGGGCGCGGGTGTCAATGCCCTGGATACCAGGAATGTTGTGCTGTTTCAGGTAAGCATCCAGAGATTGCGTGCTCCGCCAGTTGCTAGGCACATCGCAGAGTTCTTCAATGACAAACCCGCGCACATGCGGCTCATGACTTTCATCGTCGAGGGTATTGATGCCGTAATTCCCAATCATGGGGTAGGTCATCGCCACGATCTGGCCACGGTAGGAGGGGTCAGTCAGGACTTCTTGATAGCCTGACATGGAGGTGTTGAAGCAAATTTCCCCCGTGCGCGTTCCTGATGCGCCAAAGGATTCACCTTCAAAATATCGTCCGTCTTCGAGTGCCAGAATTGCTTTCATTAAATGGGAAACTTGGGCACCTAGCCTGATTGTGGAGGGAATGCAAGGGGCCGCATGAAATGAGTTTCATCTGCTGCCAATAATTCGGTCTAGAGAAGTCGCAGTTTCTCAGGAATCTCCCTTGCAGTGTCCGGCTCTTGCAGATTGAATCCTAAAGATGATTTCTGGTCTCATCGCAGGTTCATTGCGTCTAGCCACCGGGGCCTTGGCCCGTTGGCAGGGCTGTGGACCGGACTTGCGCCAGCGTATTTATTTTGCCAACCACTCTAGCAACCTGGACGGTCCCCTCCTTTGGGCCAGTCTCCCCGCCCCCCTCCGCGTGCGTACCCGTCTGGTGGCCGCCCATGACTACTGGAGTGTGGGAAAAATCCGTCCCTGGATGGCCCAGAGCGTTTTCCGGGCTGTCCTCATCGAGCGAAAAAGGCCCACCGCCGACTGCAACCCACTCGACACCATGCTTCAGGCCATGGGGGACGACCACTCTCTGATCATTTTCCCCGAAGGTGGCCGCCATAACGATCCCGAACCGCAGCCCTTCAAAGCCGGGCTGTTCCACCTAGCTCGGCGTCGCCCAGAGGTGGAATTGGTACCCGTGTGGATGGAAAATCTGAATCGCATCTTGCCCAAGGGCGAAATTTTGCCTGCGCCTCTGCTTGGGAGCTTGGTCTTTGGGACTCCGATCCGCCTGGAGGAGGGGGAGACCAAAATCGACTTTTTGGCCCGTGCCCGACAGTCGGTGATCTGTTTGAGGGATATTTGCCGCTAATCTGTACATGAACTTCGACCGTGAACTTACTTGGCTGATTTTCGGGGTGGTGGCCGTGCTCGTCGTGGCCAGCCTCCTCACCCACTTGATGATCAAGCGTGCCCGTACGGATGGGGCCAAGGCCACGCTAGAAAACGTAGCCGCCCGCACCCGTGCTTGGTGGTGGATGGTGGTGATCTTCACGGCGGCTATCCTTCTGGGGAAAACGACGACGACGCTCCTCTTTGGCCTCCTGTCTTTCATGGCGCTGCGTGAGTTCATCACGCTGACTCCGACTCGGCCTGGGGATCATCGTACGCTCTTCTGGGTCTTCTTTGTCATCACACCCCTGCACTACTGGTATTTGCTGGATGGATGGTATGGCATGTTCTCCATTTTCATCCCTGTTTACGCCTTCCTCTTTGTGCCTATCCGCAGTGCTTTGGCGGGGGACTGTGATCACTTTCTGGAGCGCACGGCCAAGATCCAATGGGGCTTATTGATCTGCGTTTATAGTGTGAGTCATGCCCCCGCGCTGTTGTCTTTGGACATCAAAAACTACGCCGGAGAAAATGCCAAGTTACTCTTCTGGTTCGTGGTCGTGGTGGAGATAAGCGACGTGCTGCAATACGTGTGGGGAAAGACCTGCGGGAAACGCAAAATCGCCCCCACGGTCAGTCCCAATAAAACCTGGGAAGGTCTCATTGGCGGAGGCTTCAGCACGGTCATCATCGGTGCCGCTCTTTATTGGGTTACTCCTTTTTACCCACTCCAAGCCGCAGGCATGACGGCACTGATCGTGATGATGGGCTTTCTAGGTGGCCTGGTGATGTCCGCGATCAAGCGGGACCGTGGCGTGAAAGACTGGGGCCACGCCATCGCCGGTCACGGCGGCGTGATGGATCGGCTGGATTCGCTGTGCTTTGCAGCCCCCGTGGTGTTCCACATCACCCGCTACTACTTTGATTCCCAGCCGCTGCTGCAGAAGTTTTAATCCAATGTTGAATGATTGGTTAGGCTTCGTCGTCGCAGTTGCTTTATCGTAGATAACGAGAGTCTGAAGTCGGGCCATTCATATCAACTGGAAGCAGAGTCATCGGTGCCTGAATGGAGAAGGGGTTCGTGTCCGGGAGTGCGTTTGGATCCAAGGTCTGATTTTGAAATGAAGGGGCTCTGGAGGCGGGCAATCTGAACATAGGAGTGCTATCAAGTTTTACCCGGGCGATCAGGTTTTTAACCTTTTCTGTCTCAGCCGCATGGGGACCTTTGATCTTTTGATAACCTGCTAGGGCTTTAGTGGCAAAGTTCTGAGCCTCCAATGTTTGTTTCAGCTCTAGCATGCAGACCCCCATTTGGTAATAGGTCGCGAATACAGGTTCGGACTCTTCACCCAGGGTCTTGATACGGTCTGAGAGGACCTCATGCAGCAGGTTCATGGCTTCCTGGCAGCGTCCTAGTTCACAGAGAGTGACGGCGCGTCGATTTTTGCATTCCAGAGTAAAGGCGTGCTGCTCCCCCAGAAGCGTAAGAGCTTCTTCAAAGAGGGTACGATGAGTGATCTCCGCCTGTTCAGGCTGCCCTTTTCCCCGCTGGATTTCCGCCAGACCTCCGCGTGCTTCTAGGCCGGTCAGGGTGTTTAAATTTCCCTGCTTTTTTAGGCTAGTGATCACTTTCTGGTATTCATTTTCTGCTTCTTCGGCTCTTTGATTTTGCCAGAGCAGATTCCCGAGATGGACTCGCAAAGTCAGTGTCTGGATGTGTTCGAGGCCCTCGTTTTTTACGCTGGCTTGCAGTTCTTTACGTGCTTTGTCGAGCGCGATGTTGGCACTCTGATTGGATTGCACCAGCACGTTCATCAGGAGAGTAGCGCATT
>JAOZVT010000658.1 GCA_025869455.1 Prosthecobacter sp. | reverse complement strand
CATGAGGCCTTCATCACACCCTCAAAAAAACAAAAAAAGACATCCCATGGGCAAAGCCCGTCATGCCAGATCTGTGCGGATGGATTGCCTGCATCAAGATGGGCATGATGACTTGTCTCCTTGGCTGGCACTTCGCCCTATGGCCACAGCTTGCTGGCTGCGCAGGAAGCCACTTTTATAGGAAGGGGTCACTTCAACGGTCTAGCATCTATGTCGAAACCGATTTCAAAAGATACGCCGTTCAAAAAGGCTTCCTCTATCCCAGGCTATAACTCCAAGTCCTCTTTTTCCAAAGGCTTTCTGGCGGAGCGACGCACCGAGAGGATCACCACGCGCTTTTGATTGATGGTGTAATAAATTCTGAATTGTCCCCGTCTCTTTCTAAATAACATCAGCCGAATTTCTCTCGGAAATTTCTCGCTTTCGGGAGCTACCGGATACCGGAGAGGGTTTTCGGAAAGTTCCTCCACCTTGTCGATCAGTTCGTCTCGCCACTTATCAGCAGCCATGGGTGAACGCTCCTTGATCCAGAGATAGGACTCCACCAGCTCACTCTGCGCATGGAGTGAGTACTCCACCAGGAAACTCATAAACCCCGCAGTTTTTGGTGTACCTCCGTAGCGGACACCGTCTTACCTTCTTCCATATCCGAAAGGCCAAGGCGTATGGATTTGAGCGTTTCCAACTCCTCCATGGCTTCCATCATTTTTTCATAGGCACGTTTGCCCAACAAAACGGCTTCCGGCTTTCCATTGACCGTTAAAACCTCAGGGCGCCCAGTTTTGTTTACGCGCAGGAGATGTGCCTTAGCATTGCGCTGAAATTCAGTCAGCGGGTGAATGTCCTGTATTTGAATGGCCATAGGGACTCCTCATTAAATGAGCATTGAATTTCATGTTGCTCTATTTTTCATGAATAGCAAATCCTGACCTGCATAGGTAGGGTCGGCTTTATCTCCACTGCACTAGGCGGAGCCATCCATTCAAGCGCCACCGCAGACGGTGGCGCTATGAACTCTAGGCGTGATCGGGCGACTAGCCGCCGAGACGGAAGCCTCTCTTGGCTTTGCCCATCTTCGGCATCTTGCCGCCGGGGAACATGCCTTTGGGCAATTGGGGCATGCCGCCACCACCGCCCATACCACCGCCGCCGCCGAAAAGGCCACCGGCCATTTGGGCCATGGCTCCTTTGTTTCTCATGAGGCTGCGCATCATCTCAAACTGCTTCATGAGCTGATTGATCTCCACCACGGGCCGTCCACAACCTTTGGAAATGCGTTTGCGGCGGCTGCCATTGATGATCTCTGGTTTCGAACGCTCCTTCGGAGTCATGGAAAGGACGATCGCTTCCACATGCTTCATGCGCTTGTCATCCACACCGGGCATTCCCTTCAGCTTATTCATGCCAGGAATCATGCCCATCAAGCCTTCAAGAGGCCCGAGCTTTTTCATGAAGCGGAGCTGTCCCAGGAAGTCATTGAAATCGAACTTATTTTCTTCGAGGCGACGCATCATGTTCATCGCCTCCTTTTCATCAATCTCCTGAGCCGCCTTCTCCACCAGGCTGACCACATCTCCCATGCCCAGAATGCGCTGAGCCATGCGATCTGGGTGGAAGACTTCCAGCTGATCCACCTTTTCACCGACACCGATGAACTTGACCGGGCAGCCGGTGACTTGGCGCATGGAAAGCAGCGCACCACCACGCGCATCACCATCCAGCTTGGTCATGATGAGACCGGTGATGGTGACCGTTTCATGGAACTTCGAAGCCACGCTGACGGCCTGCTGACCCGTGGCCGCATCAGCGACCAAAAGCGTCTCTTTAGGCTGGACTAGATCCCTGACTTTCTTCAGCTCAATGAGCAGAGCTTCATCCAGCTCCTGACGGCCTGCGGTATCAAAGATAGCCACACCGGGACCCTGCTGCTCCAGCCAAGCCAAAGCGGCCCTGGTTGCACGCACGACATCGGTTTCACCTGCCGCTGGAACACAGACTGGCACGCTGAGCTGCTGCCCGAGCACTTGCAACTGTGTCACAGCCGCTGGGCGATAAAGATCTAAGGCGATGAGCAAGGGACGCTTCCCCTGCTTTTTCAGCCAAGAGGCTAACTTGGCAGACGTGGTGGTCTTCCCTGCCCCGTTAAGCCCCACCATGAGGATCCGCTGTGGGACGGTCTGATCCAATTCGGAGGCTCCATCCCCCAGGATTTTAGCCAGCTCGTCGTGGAAAATTTTGACGATCTGCTGCCCTGGAGTGACGGTTTTAAGCACCTCTTCTCCGAGCGCCCGTTGTTTGACCGCCTCGATGAGGTCCTTGGTGACTTTAAAATCCACATCCGCTTCCAGCAGGGCTAGCCGGATCTCACGCATCGCATCGGAGACATTGGATTCGCTAATCTTACCCAGGCCGCGCAATTTGCGGAAGGTATCTTCAAGTTTGTCAGTGAGAGCAGAGAACATTTCGGTGAGTCAGTGGGTACACGTCAGTAATCACTGGGCTGTCCCAGTGTGCAAGGTCGATATCAGCCGACCCGATAACTGATGATACGTCTTTTTAGGCGGCAGTAGGAAGGCAGAAATTAAGCAATTCGATCTCGAAAGCATGTTTTTTCTCAGGCTGTACTTCGACAACGCTGATGCTGCCATATTCAATATTGAAGTGGGCCATGTGCTTCAAAGGCTGCCCCAGCATGAGGGCTAGAATGACACGAATGATGCCGCCGTGGCAGAAAATGGCGACCTTCTTGTGGGGATTATCATGGAGGATCTTGATCAACGCAGGCTCCACCCGATGGGCGACTTCTGCTGCCGACTCACCATTGGGGATGCCAGCGCTTTCGATGATCTCCAGCCAATCAAAGGCGCTTACACCGAAGTGTTCCTTCACGCCTTCCCAGTGATAACCTGTCCAATCTCCAAAATCCACTTCACGAAGGCTTGGAATGATGATGGGATTGAGCCCTTTTGCCTCTGACAAAGGAGCCAAGGTCTGCTGAACGCGCAGCATGGGACTGGCATAAATGGCATACAAAGCTGTGTTTTCCAGCCAAGTGGCCACGGCACTGGCGTGCTTCTGCCCCAGGGGAGAAAGCCCCATGTCAATGCGGCTACCGCCAAAAACTTTGTGATAACGCTCCTCCACCTCGCCATGGCGGATGAGATAAAGCTGGGTGGGATGTTTCGGCTGTGTGGCTTTCAAAACTTTTTCTAATTCGCAAACCGTTACCTCCCAATCATTTTGGCTTTACAAAAATGGGGCTATCGGTTCGGATCGCCGCTGCATCACAGGATGAAATCTCGAACAACTACTGAATGAAGTAGAACTGGCGAGTATTCAGGGCGGCCCAAAGCGCATCCCCTTTACCCACAGCGCCCTTGCCTTCTACCACAGGCTTCAGCACGGCCATCTCCTCAGGAGTCGCCTTGCGGCTAAAGAGGGAGAGATAAATGGTATCAATGGTCTGCTCCGCAGTCTCTGCGCGGCGCAAAGAGCGTGAGATCATGGTGAATGGATTCAGGAGCTGGGTGAAGGTCTTCCCATTCAGAAGCATGAGTGCCTGACCGACACTGGCTTCGTTATTGGCGTTCTGCACCAATTCACGGTCACTCTGGCCAAACTCACGCAGGAAGTGTCCATTGGGAGCTGGGAAACGCAGATCAGCGGCACGCATCATGTATTTATCGCGATAGTTTTCCCAGGCCTTCAGCGCAGCCAGGTCCTTTTTATCTTCCACTTTCAGCTGCTCAGCATCCCGCTTGAGGCGCTGCTGCTGAATGGCCGAAAGCTTAGCACGCTGCTGTTTTCCCATGATGGCCAAGGCTTCGTCGATATCCAGATCCTTGCCTTTTTTGCTGCGGATCACGCTGGCGATTTCTTTGGCAAATTCCGTGTCATCCACCAGTTCATGGATTTTCCCATCTTTAGCCATCTGGGTGAATTTGTTGAAGCCCATCGTGTAGATGATGTCTTCCGCCGCCTGATCAATGGCGCGACGCTGATTAGACACCACTTTCTTAGCCGCGCGGATGGCTGCGTCATCCTTGTTCTTGGTGGCTTCCGTCAGATCTTCCTGTGCCTTACGCACGTCTGCGGAAAGTTGCTTCTGGACAGCGGCCACCTTGGCAGCACCAGCGGCCAGTTCTTCCCCGGTCAAAGCATTCAAAGAACGATCCAGCCACTCCACCTTACGGATGGTGGTTTCACGATCCACTTTTGAATCCAGGCTAGGAGCATCCGGCGCTGGCTTGTAAAGAGCCACCATGCTATCCCAAATCTGCTCTGCCGACATGCGGCGAAGAAGTGGACCAGGGAAATGATAGACTTCACCCATTTCCACATCCTTCGTATAGGCCGCACGCTGGTAGGTGCTGCTGTTGAAGACGATGCGCAGATACGCCTTCATGTCATAGTTCAGATCCTTCATGGTATCTTCCAGGAAGGTCATCAGGGCCGGGTTGCTAGGCACACTGGAATCGGTGATTTCATCCACAGGCTCCATCACGCCCAGACCCATGGCTTTTTTCCAAAGGCGATTGGCGATGACAAGGGTAAAGCGAGGATTCTCTTTGGAGGCCATCCACTGCGCATAGGCGGCAATGGGTTTTTGGCCTTCTTTGACAATCTTACCATCATTAGAAAACGAAGCTGGGATCACAGGCTCCACCACAGCCTTAGGCTTGGCGTCGTCATACTTATAATCGTGAGGCAGGCGAAGGGCTCTTTTATCCGTCTGGTCCAGCACCGTGTTATAGCGCAAAGGACGCAGGATTTCGCTCATCGCACGAGTCACATCTTTTTTCTGCAAGCCAGCCATGGAGGAATCCATCATCATCATGGAGTCCATGCCTGGAGCGCCTTTTTTGGACTTCTTTGCTTTCGAGGTGCTTCCGTAAAAAGCTTCTGCCAAGAGGGGGTTGGAAAGACCATTGGTCCCCGTCATGCCATTGCTATGAGCTGCCATCTGGTAGTAGTCCATCTGCGTCCATTTATCGAACGGATGGTTATGACACTGTGCACAGACCATGCTGGTGCCCAGAAACACCTGGGTCGTCACCGCCATGTTATCCAGTGGCATGTTATAATCACGAATGTAATAACCGACAGCCCCATTTTCATAGGTCTTGCCGCTGGCGGTGAGCATCTCACGCACCATTTCATCGTAGGGCTTGTTGGTCTTGAGAGACTCGCGCAACCAATTGATATAAGCCGCGCCCGCAGGCTGGCTATTGCCCTGCGTGAGCTGTGACTTCACCCGGAGGATATCGCTCCAGTAATTGGCAAAATTCTGCACGTAGCCATCTGAGGCCAGCAAGGCATCAATAAGATCAGCACGCTTGTTTGCACTTTTATCCGCCAGGAAATCCGTGGTCTCTTTCAGGGTCGGGATACGACCAGAAATATCCAGGTAAATACGGCGAACGAACACCTCATCCGTCACGGGTGCCGTCGGGTCGATCTTTTCCTTCGCCAGCTTAGCGCTGACCATTTGGTCAATCTGCTGCGCCTTTGCCTGAACATCCGCCAATGACATCTCTTTAGCGGAAGCCAGCCCTGCCAATGCACAGGCCATGGCAGCCAACGCCGTGGGCAAACGGTAGCTAGGGGTTGTCTTGATGAGGGTGCTTTTCATGGGTGCTTTTAAGTAGATACGTCAGCGCCAGTATAAGCGCCGCCATCCAATGGGGGTAGGATGCCAGCAAAAACGACGCCTTTTCAGGCATCTATCACTACGGAAGTGCTAAATAGATGGAGAAAACCGCTCTTTTACCGCTTCTTGAGAAACAAGTGAGCATACTTTTCCATCCAGTCTTCCGGCAGCCGGAGGGGTTTCCCCTGAGGCATTTGGACAAGTGCCAATGACTGACGGCAGGTAATGAGGACGGTGTCCTCCCCTGCCCGGCGGACTTCAAAGGCACACCAGAAACGCACACGCTCCACACTGTCCAGACGCCCGGTGATGACGAGCTCGTCCCCCAAGGTCGCCGGTTTGCGGTAATCAATTTCTGTCCTGACCACGACGGGATAGATCTGCGTCTGCGCCATGTCCCGCAGTTTCATGCCCAATTTAGCGGCCAGGCGGGTGCGCGCCGTCTCAATCATCCGTAAATAGGCGATGTTATGAACGACGCCTCCGATGTCGGTGTCGAAAAACATGACTTCCTCGCGGGTTTCAATGGTTGTACTTTCGTCGTTCATGGGTGGGTTTGACTGATAGAGACTTCCGAAAACTCATTTTATGGGGAACAGCCGTCTCGGCTGTTTAGACACAGGCAGGATGCCTGTGCTCCATGCTAGAGTTTCCGGGAAATCTCTGAAATATGAGGGATAGACAGTATTTGCAACTTTCCTGAGCATTCGCTTTTCTCCAGAGGTCTCACCGAGTAACCAGTGTCTTTTATGCGCCGCGCCATCTATCCAGGAAGTTTTGACCCCATCACCAACGGCCATCTTGACGTGCTCCAGCGTGCTGCGGGTTTGTTTGATGATTTGATCGTGGCGGTGGCCCAAGACAATGCCAAGCAGAGCCTTTTTACTTTAGACGAAAGAGTGGAATTGCTGATCGGAGCCACAGAACACATCCCGAATCTACGCGTGATGCCCTTTCAGGGACTCCTGGTGGACTTTGCCAAAAAGCAGTCTGCCATCGCCCTGGTGCGCGGCTTGCGGGCGGTGAGTGACTTTGAATTTGAATTCCAACTGGCGCTCATGAACCGCAAACTAGAGCCTAATTTGGAAACAATGTTCCTGATGCCGAGAGAAGAATTGACGTATATTAGCAGTCGCCTTGTCAAAGAAATTGCCAGACTGGGCGGCAATGTGAATCAGTTTGTTCCCCCGCATGTCGTGGTGGCCCTCAAAGCCAAATTGGGAGTCTAACCCACTCTTTCTGAAGTATCCCCCCATCCTCAGCCCCAAATTTCATCATGAATCCCTTCCTTTTCGACATCCGCAATTTACCAACTGAAGGCAAGCAAGTCAGCGGCAAACTGCCCGCTTCCTTCTTCCAGTTACCCGAGACAGACACGCTGAAAGCGGAGTCTCCCCTGACCTACGAGCTGACTTTTATCAAGGACGGCAAGGACATCATCGTGACCGGTAGCCTAGAGGCCACCTTCAGCATGGAGTGCGGACGCTGCCTCCAGCCCTTTAAACAAAAGGTGGAGCTGACCGATTACCAAGCGGAAGTGCCCATTGAAAAGGAAACAACGATGGACTTGACAGACCTCATAAGAGAAGACATCCTGCTTACCCTTCCGAACTTCCCGCGCTGTGAAGATGGCAACGTTGATCTGCGCGACTGTCCTGCTGAGGGCAACTTCGAACCGACAGACGAACCTCTGGTCAGCGAAGAGCCCGGAGCTGACGGCGGAGTCTGGAATGCCCTCGATCAATTGAAATAGCGACCCCTTCCGAACATGGCCAATCCAAAACGCAGACAATCCAAGAGCCGTCAACGCCTCCGTCAGGGAGCTAACCGCTGGCGCGCCCCCGTCCTCAAGAGCTGCCCTGAGTGCGGCACATCCATCCCAGGCCACGTGGCATGCCCTTCCTGCGGCTACTACACAGGCCGTCAGGTGCTGAACATCACCGCTGGGGAGTAATCCTCTCGCTTTAAAAAGCCCCATTTCAAAATCCCCGCCGCGCTTTATGTCGGCGGGGTTTTTGCGTTGTTTGCGGCTCACCTTCAGACATCATTAGTTCTTCACTCGAAGATGGATATGATGAGCTGGGGAATATGAACAAGCTATTCAGCAAATCGAATGGTGCCTATGTCCGCAGTCTATCACTCAGTCCCCTTTCAACTTTGATCCTGGTCTGACCTTGTTCATCGTCCTGATCAAGATCGTTACAAACGCCATTGCCTCGCGGTTTGCTCGAGTTGCATCGCGGTCTGAAAGACCGCCGGACTTAGCCCAGGGCGCCTAGCCCTG
>JAOZVT010000657.1 GCA_025869455.1 Prosthecobacter sp. | reverse complement strand
GATCTTGGAAAATCACTACAAGGATGATTTCTGGGAGTATCCAGAGTTTGCTCAAAAGATGGATGTTTTTTGCAAGCTGGTGGACGCGGTGGTGCACCCAAACTTCGGTGTGAATTACGACCCTAGTAACACTTACTTAGCAGGTGAAGACCCGATCGAACTGCTGAAGCGCGTGTCGCATCGCGTGGTGACCATGCATGCCAGTGATCGCTATCTGGCCGAGGGGACGATTGAAGATCTGCGTAAAGAAGAAGGCGGTGCATTAGGCTACGCCAAGCGACTCAGACATGGAGAAATCGGCCAAGGACTCAATGATTACGATGCTATCTTTACCGAGCTTAAAAGCCAAGGTTTCGACGGCTG
>JAOZVT010000656.1 GCA_025869455.1 Prosthecobacter sp. | reverse complement strand
CAAGCGCCCATCTGGCGCATACTGAGCTTTGTGTCGGTCACCATGAAGCCCTGGAGGCAGCGTTTTCACCTGAGACCAAGTGCGCCCTTCATCATTACTGGTGATGTAGTGACTCCCCTCCGTGCGGATGTTTTCGCGGATGAGGCAGAGCAGTTGTTTGCCATCAGGTGAACGAATCACTTCAGGCTCACAGGGTTTAAGATCCCCCAGATCCACGAGCACGCGCCAAGGGCTCCAGGTTAGACCTCCATCGGTGGATTCACTCTGCGTGACGATGTTTGACTTCGTGTCCTTTGTTTCACCCGGACGGCGTGTATTCGAAAGGCCAATCAAACGCTTGCCGCCATCCACCGGCATGATGGTGCAGAAGGGCATGACACAGGTCAGGTCATTGCTCTTCATGGGTGTCCAGGTCTTCCCTTGATCCAATGAATAAGCCTGATTCATGGTGCCATTGTCCGGCTGGCGAGTGCCTCCTGGCCCCTGCCCTGCAAAGACAAACAAACGCGAGACACCCTGAGGATCGGTAAGGTAATAGAGTGCGGGGCAGTTGCGTGTCGTCGCCCAGTTTTCAGGCACTGGCAGCAGTTCGCTCCAGGTCTTACCGCCATCATCACTGCGCTTCATCGGGCCACAGCCGCCACCATGACCATAGGTCCACACGCAAAACATTGTCTTGCCGTCAGGCAGCAAAACGGTGGTCGGGTGGCCTTGATAAACCTCCGCTGTGCCTTGGGCGATGACGACCTGTCTGGAGGTGTCTGCGGATAGATCCACCATGGGTGGATGTGCGGCCCCCTGAGCGGAAACCGTAAGCCCCAAGAAGAGCGCCAATAGAAAGGAAGTCCGACGTGTCATCTGTTTATAGATCAGGAGTTGTGTTTGATTTTATGAAGGGTCACCGACATTACTTTGCCGTTTTTTTAGCGCTTCCACGTCAGCACCTGACCATCCTTTTCCAACTGTGTGCGCAGTTTTTCATAATCCACTTTTTGCACAGGCACCTGATCATCAATCGCCATCACGGCTGCCGTGGCTGCACTCTGGCTGGTCACCATGAAAACCGGTTCCATTCGGATGCTGCTGAAAGCCGTGTGGCTAGCGCTCAAGGCAAAAGTGACAAACAAGTTATCGCACTCGCTCGACTTCGGAACGATGGCATCATAACCAATCTGGTAAGGGCCAAAGCCATCGCGCCCCCCCGCCGTTTTCCCTTCACGTGTCACGACGCCGTCTTTGACAATGCGGCGAATCTCATGCGTGTCGGTGCCGTAGCTTCCTAGACTGACAGATTTGGGCGCGATCTCATGACCAAAGGTATGATGCTCCGTCAAAACGAGATCGCTGACCATGCGGCGAGCTTCACGCACATAGATCTGGTGCGGCCAGCCGCCCGTGTCTGCAAACTCATCTTTAGGCAGACCAAAACGCTTCACATCCTGGCGCACTTTTTCAGGCACCCGCGGGTCTGTGGCGAGAAAGTGCAGCAAGCCGCGATGGTAATTTTCATGATCTTTGGCGATCTGGACACGACGCGTATAACTCGCTTCTGGCCACTCGTGGCTAGCCCCGGGAAGATTGCCACCAAAGGTCGCCGTATTGAAATCCCACTTCTGGTTAGGCAAGGCATCGTATTTTGAAAACCAGCGCAGATCCATGTCATCACCATTGGCTAGACAGGCTTCAATGAAGCGGACGATGATCTCATAACGCTTCGGATCATAGTCTGCTGGAGGCTCAATCGGCAGGCTATTGGCAGGATCAGTGCTCAGACACAGGCGAAAGCAATAAGCTTGCACACCTGGGGCAGGTTCCCCCGGAGTGCCTGGATCACCTTCTTGAATGAGCGGCAGCAGACCACTCTTTGGGTCGCCTTTAATCACGTAAGGATCCAGCGGAAAGTCCCGGTCCCACACGCCCTGACCTCCTGTGACACGGCCATTCTCACCGGGTTGCAAATGACCCGTGCGCGGCTTGAATTTTTCCACGTAGTGAATGCCATTGTACTTTTCGCCGTACTTTGCATTGCCTTCACGCATGAGCGTGTAGCTGACACCAGCCTTGGCCATGAGATCGCCTTCATAGGTGGTATCAATAAACATCTTAGCGCGGAAGGTCGTACCGTCTTCGGTGGTAAACTCCGTGATGCGTGGACCGTTTTTAACGACCTTCGCCAGTCGAGCTTCGAAGTGAACTTTCACGCCTGCTTCTTGGGCCATTTGAGTGAAGACCTCTTCGGCTTTGTGTGGCTCAATCGCATAAGCCCCACCTGTGGCAGGTCCGCCGCCTTTGGCTTCAAAGGCTTTGTCCCAAGCCAACACGATGCCCACGGTGGCAGCTAGCTTGGTGAAATATTCACGGGAGATGCCGCCGACACTTCTTGGGTCGCCAATATCCACCGCACTGAGACCACCCGACGTCATCCCGCCGAGATGATGCCCAGGCTCTGCAATGACAACGCTTTTTCCAAGACGAGCGGCCTGAACGGCTGCGGCAACTCCGCCACTGGTGCCGCCATAGACACAGACATCGGCCTCGACGACTTCAGCGGAAAAGGTAAGTGAGGTGGATAGAGCGAGGCCACACGCGGCTACGCCAAGAGATCGCAAGGTTGAGCAAGTCATGGTATGCCATAGAAGACGTACCCATATCACATACCTTGCTGGTCAAATTTACCGACCAGTGCCCAGCCGCTTATTTTGCGACGGCATTTTTGAAGCAATACATGACGCCATCGTCAGCCCCAAAGATGACATAATCTCCTGCTACGGCGGGAGAGGTTTTCACAGCAGCACCGATTTCATACTGCCAGAGTTCTTTCCCGTCCTTCAGATCCAGCGCATACACATAGCCGTCGTCACAGCCAAAAAGAGCGGCCTTGCCAGCACAAATCACCGCGCTGCTGTCGATGCGATCACGGCAGCGGTATTCCCACAGTTGCGCACCGGTGACGCGATCTATGGCATGAAAGCGTTTATCTCGACCACCCACAAAGACCGCTTTTTCCCAGATGGCAGGTGCTGCGTAATACTCAAATTCACGCTCGCCATACTCCCAAATTTTAGCACCATCGGTTAGGCTGTAAGCGCCCACTCGGTTGCCATAATGGGAGACATAGACCACGCTATCTGCAATGGCGACGTTGTTGCCGATGTAGGAGCCGACTTCGATCTGCCGCTTCTCCTCACCCGTGGCGACATCGTGAACGTGCAGCACGCTATCACAGCCACCAAAGACGACCATGCCATCTCCCACCGCTGAACCGCCATTGATGTAGTACCCGGTTTCAGCCGCCCACTCCTTTTTACCCGTCTTCGCATCCAGGCAATAGACATTGTAGTCGTAGCTGCCGATGAGGATCTTTTGAACTCCTGTTTTAGGATCCGTCCAGGTATTCGCAGCCGCGTGGATTTCGGCATCGGTTTCAAATTTCCAGGACTCTGCACCCGTCTCCGCATTCCAGGCATAGACAAAACCGTCCTGACACCCAACGACCACGAGATCTCCCGCAAAAGTTGCAGCCCCATCAAAAGCCCCTTGCCCCGTCGCCTCCCAGAGCTTGACCCCTTTGACCAAATCCACGGCGTAAAACTTCCCATCCTTGCAGCCTGCATAGACCTTTCCTGCTCGCACCACCGCCCCACTTACCAGCATCTCCCCCTGCCCTTTAGGTTTGTCCATGAGGCGGAATTCCCAAGCGAGCTCCATCGGAAATTTGAGTTCCACCGCCGAGACTCCCGTCATGGCCGGATTACCACGCGCGTGAATCCACTCTCCAGCGGTTTGGGCCTTGGCAAAGGAAAGCGGCAGAATGACCATGATGGCCACCGTGCGAAGTGTGGATGAAAAAGACGGAAGCATGGGCAAAGCAAAAGTCATGGAAAGTACATACGAAGAAACGCTCTCTCAGGACCGGATGTTCCATCTGAACTACAGTCTCTTCATTTGCCAAACCTTCCCCTTATGTAAAACCTTCGTCTAATTCCGCGCCACTATCCATGATCGAAGCTGCGAAAATTAAAGCTGATAGCATTGTATTTCTAAGATCACTCGGAGTTCCCGTGAACGACCACTTACCGACTCTGAAGACGGAGACAGAGCTTTCCCCCTCAACTCGCCACTGATATCGCCCGTCGTTGCGTGATACATCTTCATGGCGCTGACACCTTCGGTTTTCCAGGAGTTGACGCCCCATCCTGCTTCATTGCTTTTCGTGATCGCGCCAGAGGTGATTCACCTCCTTATTAAGCCTAACAAACGATTGCGCAACCGCCTAAGTCAGTGAGTTATTAATGCTTCCCGATCTACCGACTCAAGTTTTGTCATTTAGCACTTGCCGTAGCCCCTGACTCACTGGTTAGCTTTGCTGACCTCCATGACCCCGAGCATTCCCCAACGATCTTCCCTGGTGGCAGAAACCATTCGTGTGCTGCGGGAGGCTATTTCGGCAGGGCGTTGGCTGGAGGAGTTGCCAGGGGAAAGACGACTTTGTGAAGAGTGGCACATCAGCCGCCCTACCCTACGCGCGGCTTTGAATGCGCTGGCGGCAGAAGGACTCATCACCATTTCTCAGGGGAAGCCCACGCGGGTGAACCTGCCAGCCAATGGGGCGGCAGTCAAAAGCCAGCCGGAGACTCTCACCGTAGGTTTGCTGAGTCCTGAGCCGCTGCATGACATGCCACCGTTTGTCCTGCTTTGGGTGGATGAGCTGCGCAGTCAGTTGGCCAGTGAGGGCCATCTTCTCCAGGTGCATGTGGGCCGCTCATGGTCTGGGGGTAAAAATCCAGCCCGCGCGCTGCAAACGCTGACCACCACCGTACCAGCCAGTGCCTGGGTACTCTATCGCAGCACGGAGGCCATGCAGAACTGGTTTGAGCAAAAGCAGATCCCCTGCGTGGTGGTAGGCTCCGTTTTCAAGGGACTCTCCCTACCCTCGGTGGATCGCGACCACCGCGCCGTCTGTCGTCATGCCGTCGGCCTCATGGCCACACGAGGGTATCAGCGGCTGACCTTGCTCATCCAGGAACCGCAGTATGCGGGCGACCACGAGAGCGAGGCTGGCTTTGAAGAAGGATTGCAGGCCACCTCCACACGCGGCATCACTGGGTACATTCAGCGGCACGATGGAAGTCGTGAAGGGCTACTCAAGGCGCTGGACCGTCTCATCTCTGCCCGCCAGCGTCCTCAGGCCATTTTGATTGCCCGCACTTCCAGTGCCCTCACAGTTTGCACGGCACTGCTCCAGCGTGGTCTGCGCATTCCCCAAGACGTGGCGCTGATCTGCCGGGACGACGATGTTTTCTTAGACGAAACCATACCGCAAATTGCCCGATACAGCGTCACGGCCAGCGCCTTTGCCAAACGCATTTTCCGCCTGATCCGGCAACCGGGGGTCAAAGGGGAGACAAAAGTCATGCCAGAATTGGTAAAACGGGAGTCATTGTGAAAAACTCTGGCCTCACCGTTTGACAGGAGAGCTTCAGCATGTACTGTCGCCCCCCTTTCCCTGGGAGGACAACTTTATGGCAACCGTTCAAGTAATACTTAAAGAGAAGATCAAAAACCTCGGCGCCGAGGCTGATGTCGTGCAAGTGAAGCGCGGTTTTGCGCGCAATTTCCTCGTCCCACAGGGCAAGGCTTTTGAAGCAACCGCTGGCAACCTTCGTAACATCAACCACCTGAAAGCTGCACGTGCTGAGCGTGAAGCCAAAGAACTTCAGGAAGCCGAAAAAACAGCATCCAAGCTGAAGAAACTGAAGCTCAAACTGACCCTCCAAACCGGTCAGGGTGGCAAAGCTTTCGGTTCCATCACCAATATGGATATCGCTAAGGCCGTGGCCGAGAGCGGTGCCAAAGTGGAATTGGACCGTCACCTCATTCAGCTCGACAAACCAATCAAGAGCACTGGCACATTCGAAATCCCGGTCAAGCTCCACGCAGACGTGAATTGCTTCTTGAAGCTCACGGTGGTGGCTGACTCCGATGCCGATACTGCTGAATCGTCTGACGATTCCGCTGAATAAGCGATCCAGATTTAAAACCCCCATTAAAAACCGCGTTCCGTCACTGGGCGCGGTTTTTTCATGCCTGCGAAGGAGCAACAGAGTAACCACGCCCCCTCACCCAAGCCTTTTCGCTTCTCAATGCAATAGCTGTCCCAGCTTGTCCAAATAGCCAATTTAAAATAAAAAAGGCGGATGGCATAATCGCCACCCGCCCGAAAGGATTTATATTCCGATTAACGGCCGCCAGTGTTGATTTTGGACTCAATACGGACCTGAATGGCGCGCAAGTCTTCGGCAGTCACAGCGGTGGAGGTTTCCACATCGGTACCCGCAGGCTGCGCTAGGCTGCCCAGTTTGCCAGTACCATTGGCGCCAGTATTGATTGGCCCGGTGGAGCCAGAGTCCTCCTCGATAGGCTCAGCTGCGCCATTCTTGCGGGCATCGATGCCACGGATGGTGTCTTTGGTGATCACAGGGTTGCTGGAAGGTTTCATGTCATCTGGCAGCGGTGTTTTTTCGACCTGATCCATCATTTCATCCGCGTTAGCATTACTCGTCCCTTTTTTCCCCTGACGGAAAAGACCGATGATCCCATTGGCCTCATTCTTCTTATCCTCAGGTGACCCTGTATTGGCGGTCAGGATGGTCAGTGCCGCACCGGTGGCGGAACCCGCCGTGCCACTTGCAGCAGAGCCTGGGGCTGACTTGGTGCCTGCTCCAGAAAGGATGGAGCCGACCACGGAACTGACAAAATTCTGCACGTCTTCCAGAACCGTTGTTTCTTCAGAAGGGTCATCGCTGAGCTGGCCCGTCTTTCCGGGAATCATTTGGTCCGCCTTACTTGGCAGCGGATTTTTGCTGCGATTACCCGCTTTGCCTTTAAGGCCATCCATCAAATTACCAGGCTTGCTGAAGCCCCCTGACCCAAAGTTATCTTGAACAAACTGTTCTCCACGGCCTGCCGTCACAGCGGCATCCACCTGAATGTTTTCCTTCAGATTGCGAAGTTTTCCGGTATTAATGGAGACTTCGCTGATTTTGGAAACCTTGGCTGAATCCACCACCTTATCTGCGGTTGTCACGTTTTTAGGGGCCTTGGGGCTTTTCACCGCCGATGTTGCCTCTTTAATCTTGGCTGGTTTGATAGCAGCTATTTTAGCAAATTTGGGTGTCTTAGGAACCTTGGGAGTGTTTGGCACTTTGGCGATTTTGGCCACCTCAGGCACTTTTGGGGCCTCGGGTGCTTTCACGGTGGGGACTTTACTAACGACTGGCACTTTCACCGCAGGAGCCTTGACCACTTTCACAGCGGGCACCTTCACCTGCGGGACTTTGGCCACTTTAGGCAGCTTCACTGAAGGCACTTTAACTTGAGGAACTTTGGCCACCTTTGGAACCTTCACGGTAGGAACCTTGGGTGGAGATTTAAGCTGGGGGATAGTCGCCGCAGGGGCTAACTGAGCGGCAGCAAAGACCAGAAAAAGAATGCTGCAGGCGATACGATTTTTAAGTTTCATGGCAATGGTGTGTTTGATGTTTGTGAACTGACAACCGTCTTGGTTTCACAGCCCAGATGCACCCCACCGCCAGAACTTGCGCAGAAAGCCAAAAAAAAAATCCGGCGCATCACTCAGAGGACGCACCGGATGATAAAAGGCAGAGCTTAAAAGGGCGCTACCAGTTGTAGAAGAGACGCAAAAACACGGAGCCCGTCAGCGCATCAAAGGTGGATCCTTTCACACTGGAATCCGAGTCCGTGTAACTCCCCACGGCATCCACAGCCAAGTATTTCAAAGGCTGCCAACTGGCCGTCAGCGTAGGAGTCCAGGCATTATCACGACGCACCTGCCCGATGAACTGCTCATGGCTGTATTGGATCGAAGGAATGACAAAGAATTTTTCACCCTCAAAAGGAATGAAGATTAGACCGAGATTGAAATCATGTTTGTGTTTATCCGGCACGGCGGCAGCGGGGCTGCCTGAGT
>JAOZVT010000655.1 GCA_025869455.1 Prosthecobacter sp. | reverse complement strand
AGATCTGACGGGATTCATGGCTGAAATTGTGTGACAAAGCGCGCAATCACGTGTGACAGTTTTGTCACAATAAGCAATCTCTGCATCTTCTGAATGTGACAACAAGGGCAGTTGCCAACTCATGCGCCTTCGCCATGTTCGAAACCCGCTCCATGGCTGAACGCGAACACAACCCTGCCTCACACCTCCCCACCTCCATCCAGGTGCGGAACGTGGACTTTTATTACGGCAGCAAACAGACCCTCTTTGATGTCTCCTTAGACATCCCCAAGAATCAGGCCACCGCTTTCATTGGCCCCTCTGGCTGTGGGAAGTCCACTTTGCTGCGCTGTTTCAATCGCATGAATGACCGTGTGGACGGCGCTCAGGTAAAAACAGGCACCATCACCGTGGAAGGAACGGACATCCACAGCCCTGCCCTGGATGCCGTGCAGCTCCGCCGGGAAGTGGGCATGGTGTTCCAAAAATCGAACCCCTTTCCCCGCAGCATTTACGAAAACATCGCCTACGGCCTGCGTCTGCATGGCGAGAAGCGCAAGGACTACCTGGACCACGTGGTGGAAGAAAGTCTGCGCGGGTCTGCCCTGTGGGATGAGGTGAAAGATCGCCTGGATCAAAGCGCCTACGGTCTCTCCGGCGGGCAGCAGCAGCGTCTGTGCATTGCCCGCGCCATTGCCGTGAAGCCGCGCGTGCTCCTGATGGATGAGCCCTGCTCTGCCCTGGACCCCATCGCCACCGCTCGGGTGGAGGATCTGTTTCATCAGCTCAAAGAGAAGTACACCCTGGTGATCGTGACCCACAACATGCAGCAAGCCATGCGCACCGCTGATTTCACCGCTCTCTTCTATCTAGGGAAGCTGGTGGAGTATGATGACACGATGAGCCTGTTTGAGAATCCCAAGCAGAAACTCACGGACGACTACGTGCGCGGACGGTTTGGGTGAGTGAGGTTTGTTTTAGAGGGTGATTTTTGGAGAGCGTACCACCTAACCCTCACCCTGGCCTCTCCCAGAGGGAGAGGGGATGCTGAATGGTTTATCAGCGCTGATTTTAAATGGCGAAAGCTGGTTTTGTGGGATGAAAACGTTCCCATTTCGAATGTCGATTCGCCCTTGCACACTGCCCCTCTCCCTCGGGGAGAGGCCAGGGTGAGGGTGCTGCTTGGTGTATCGGCGCTGATTCTGTTTAACGCAGGTCGATTTTGAGGGATGAGCCTTTGGAGACGGCCCTCTGGGCTGCGCAGCCGTGAAGCGAAAGGCCAGGGTGAGGGTGAGACGCTCCGCTTCCCAAAAAATCACCGCCAACAACCAATCTCACTCAGCCGATACATCGTCGTCCGTCAGCTTCCCTCGCTCTCCCCCATAAGCCCCTCTTTTTCATCCACAAAAACGCACTTTCCACCTAGCGCGCGATTCCAGAGCCTTGACTCCCCCTTTGTCTGCAACAATGCTCTGATCAAAACTCCCAGCACGCATGCTTTCCCGCCGTGAAATCCTAGGACATCATCTAGACTCAAGCGAAAGAGCACTTCAGTTGATCGAGTTTGCCCGGCACCTGCGACAGACCGCCACGGATGCGGAAGGGCTGCTCTGGTCTTGCCTGCGAGATCGAAGGATGAACGGGCGGAAGTTTCGCCGTCAGCACCCTGTCCAGCCCTACATTCTCGATTTTTTCTGCCATGACCTCCGACTCGGGCTGGAACTGGATGGTAGCCAGCATCGCTCCGAAGACGGGCAGAAACGGGATGCCGCCAGGGCTTCGTTTCTCTCCCAGAAGGGCATTCAATTGCTGCGATTTACCAATCACGATGTGCTGACCAACCTGGATGGCGTTCTGTTGCGCATCTGGAAGGCGACAGATGACAGAACGTGACCCGCCATGGGGCCGATGAATGAGCGATGTGATTTTGCCCACACACCTCCACCCGCTCGCATCCTCAAATCATGATGCGTTGATGCGAGATTGACGCTGCGCTGGTAGAGGCTAGTTTCAGGCATGCCTGCACGCCCTAACGTCCGTACCGAACTCGAAGCCGCCATGCGCCAGCGAATCCTGGTGATTGATGGAGCGATGGGAACGACCATTCGTGGCTACGGCCTCAAGGAAGCGGATGCGCGTGGAGATCGATTTCTGAAGAACGAGAAGGACCTGCTGAACAATGGCGACATCCTTTCCATCACGCGTCCGGACATCATCGAGGACATCCACCGCCGCTTCCTGGAAGCTGGGGCGGACATCATCGAGACGAACACCTTCTCGGGCACCAGCATTGCGCAGGCTGAGTTTTTCCGCGAGGTGCCGCATGGCCGCCGGAAGGACCCGGAATTCTTCCAGGAAATGCTGGAGGACAAGTTCCTCAACGACATTGCCTGGGAGATCAATTTTAACTCCGCGCAGCAGTGCCGGAAATGGGCAGACCTGATCGGTGAAAAAACCGGGCGCAAACGCTACGTGGCAGGGGCCGTGGGGCCGCTCACTGTATCACTTTCTCAGTTCCCAGATCTCAACGACCTGAGCTTCCGCTACGTGACCTTTGATCAAGTGAAGGCCGCTTACGCGCACCAGATCCGTGGCTTGATCGCCGGTGGGGTGGACACGCTGATGGTGGAGACCATCTTTGACTCCTTGAACGCCAAAGCGGCGCTGGTGGCCATTCGTGAAGTCTTTGAACAAGACGGCGTGGAACTGCCCATCCAGATCTCTGCTGCGGTGGGGCCAGGTGGTGAAACGATGATCTCTGGCCAGATCACGGAGGCTTACCTGAATGCCATGCGGCATGTGAAGCCGCTGTCCATCGGTCTAAACTGTTCGTTAGGCCCAGATAAGATGCGTCCTTTCCTGGAAGAGCTATCTTCGAAAGCCGACTGCTTTGTTTCCGCCTACCCAAATGCTGGGATGCCTAACCCGCTGGCACCGACAGGCTTTGACCTGCTGCCGCCGGACATGGCTAACTTTGCCACGGACTTTGCCAAGAGCGGTTTCGTCAACATCATGGGCGGCTGCTGCGGTAACACGCCAGATCACATTGCCGCCATTGCCAAAGCGGTGGAAAATCTGGCCCCGCGTGAAATCGCGCACCCAGCGCCAGACATGCGCCTGAGCGGATCTCAGCCGTTCGTTTACACGTCGAATTCAAACTACCTGATGATTGGCGAGCGCACGAACGTGGCGGGCTCTCCGAAATTCGCCAAGCTGATCAAAGAAGGCAATCTGGAAGCTGCCGTCACCATCGCCCGCCAGCAGGTGGAGAATGGGGCCAACGTCATCGACGTGTGCATGGACGAAGGCTTGATCGATGGCGTGCCGATGATGACCAAGTTCCTGGTGCTGCTGCAAACCGAGCCTGAAGTGAACAAGGTGCCGATCATGGTGGACTCCTCCAAATGGGAGATCATCGAGGCCGGTCTGAAATGCCTGCAAGGCAAGGGCATCGTGAACTCCATTTCCCTGAAAGAAGGGGAAGAGAAGTTCAAAGAATACGCACGCAAGATCAAGAAGTACGGCGCGGCTACTGTGGTGATGGCCTTTGACGAACAAGGTCAGGCGGCCACTTATGAAGAGAAGATTCGGATCTGTGAGCGCGCCTACCGCATCCTGGTGGATGAGGTGGAGTTCCCGCCTGAAGACATCATCTTTGACCCGAACATTCTGACCGTGGCCACGGGTCTGGAAGAGCATAACAATTACGCGCTGGACTTCATCAACGCCACCCGCTGGATCAAAGAGAACCTGCCGTATGCCAAGGTCAGCGGTGGGGTCAGTAACATCAGCTTCAGCTTCCGTGGGAATAACAAAGTGCGTGAAGCCATGCACAGCGTCTTCCTTTATTACGCCATCAAGGCGGGCATGGACATGGGCATCGTCAATGCCGGCATGCTGGAAGTTTACGAAGAGATCCCCAAAGAACTCCTGGAAAAGGTGGAGGACGTGATCCTGAATCGCCGCCCTGACGCCACGGAAATCCTGGTGGATTATGCGGAGCAATTCAAAGGTCAGGCCGGTGCTGCCAAGAAGAGCGAAGTGGACATGTCCTGGCGTGAAGCGCCGGTGGCCAAGCGGCTGGAGCATTCCCTGCTGAAGGGCATCACGGATTTCATCAACGAAGACACGGCGGAAGCTCTGGATCAACTCGGCAAGCCTTTGTCCGTGATCGAAGGCCCGCTGATGGACGGCATGAGCGTGGTGGGCGACCTCTTTGGCGCAGGCAAAATGTTCCTGCCGCAGGTGGTGAAAAGTGCTCGTGTGATGAAGCAAAGCGTGGCCTACCTGCAACCCTTCATGGAGGCTGAAAAAGCCCGCAAAGCCCGCGAGCGCGAGCTGCTGGTGGAGATCGCTGGCCTAACTGCCGAGGCACTGCAAACAGGTGGAACCGTCACCGCTGCCGATGCTTTTTGTTATACCCCCTACCCTGACCTGAGCCTGGAAGAGCGCCGAATCGAAGTCAAATTTGCAGCGGAACTGGCTGCTGATCTGGAAGCCGCAGCGGCGGAATACAAGAAGCGATTTGGCATCGTGCTGGATCGCAACAGCGTCCAGGAAATGAGTCCTGACTATGCGAAGGACCGCGAGAGCCGCCAGAAATGGAGCGTGGCCACGCTGGAGCCTGCGGGTGCGTTTGTGGATTGGTTGTTTGAAAAAACAGTCGCCGAAGCAGAGCCTGGCCGCGCCATTGTATTTAACGCAGGCGGCCAAGGAAGCGGCAAGACGACGGCGACGCGAATCCTACCCAATGATTCCCGCATCATCCTCATCGTGGATGGCACCTTGCAGAATCTGAAGCGCAGTCGCGCGCATCTTCAACGCTGTTTTGCGGCGGAGTTGTGCATTGAAATTCGCTTCATTTATTGCCCTTGGCCAAAGGCCATCGGCAACATGCTAAAACGAGCACTGATCGACGAAGGCGGCGGACGCATCGTCCCTCTAAGCCGTGCCGCTAACGGTCATTATCAAGCCGCGCGCACCACCCTAGCACTGGCTGAAGAATTCTCCTCCAAACACGATGCCAAGGTGCTTGTCGTGGATAATTCCGACCGAAACCCTACCTTTCAGTCGCTGGAGTGGCTGGCTGATCACCTTAACGAATCAATTGATAACCTGCTAGAAACCGGACAAACTATCCTCCATGAACACTACTCCTTCCATGCAGACGAGCCAGCCTACACCTCAGAAGCGCAGGCCAAATTTCTCCGGTCAAATCAGTCCGGAAGCTGCGGAAATCTTTCAGAGCGTGGAGGAAGCGACGCTGCAATCCCTCCGTCAGGCGGGACAGGAAGCTCTGCTCCAGGAGGAGACAGCTCAGTACCAGACGAAGGAAAAGAAAGCCTAACCGCAGCCGACCTCATCCCTGCCGAAGCAGCCCAGCAGGGCGGCGGCAAGATCGTCCTCGCCACGGTGAAGGGGGATGTGCATGACATCGGCAAGAACATTGTCGGCATCGTGCTGGCGTGTAACGGCTTTGAAGTCACGGACATGGGAGTCATGGTGCCGTGTGCGAAGATCCTGGAAAAAGCGGTGGAAGTGGGCGCGGATGTCATTGGCCTCAGCGGCCTGATCACCCCGTCTCTGGATGAAATGATGCACGTGGCCTCTGAGATGGAGCGCCTGGGCATGAAGCAACCTTTGCTCATCGGTGGAGCCACCACCAGCGCCGCGCACACGGCCATCAAAATTGCCCCGCATTACAGCGGCCCGATTGTCCACGTGCTGGATGCCAGCCGCAGTGTGCCCGTGACCACTTCCCTGATCAGCGAAGATCAGCGGGAAGGCTTCATTCGCGACAATGAAGCCCGCCATGTGAGACTGCGTGAAGAGTACGGAAAGAAAAAGGATCGTCAGCTTCTCAGCATCGAAGACTCACGCGAAAAAGGTTACCACTGCGACTGGACCACCCAAGAAATCGCCACGCCGAGCTTCCTCGGCACGAAAGCTTTTGAAGGCACGGACTTGGTCGCCACGCTACGCCCGTTCATTGATTGGTCCCCCTTCTTCCACTCCTGGGAACTGCGGGGCCGCTGGATCCCCAGCGAAGGCCGCTTTGCCTCCGCCCATGAAGATCCTGAAATGAAAGTGCAGGCCGATGAGCAAGCGCTGAAGCTTTACAAGGATGCCAATGATCTGCTGGATCGCATCATCGCCGAGAAGCGTTTTCTCCCGCGTGGTGTCTGCGGTTTCTTCCCCGCCAATGCGGTGGGAGACGACATCGAAGTCTATACCGACGAGACCCGCAGCAGCGTGCGCACCACCTTCCACACCCTGCGTCAGCAAGTCATCAAAAAGGACAAGCCTAACTTTGCGTTGAGTGACTACATCGCGCCCAAAGGCAGTGGCCGTGCCGACTACATCGGTGGCTTTGCTGTGGGCATTCACGGGGCAGATGACTTTGCCAAAGAGTTCGATGCCGCGAATGATCCTTACAGCGCCATCATCGTGAAAGCCGTGGCCGACCGCCTGGCGGAAGCCTTTGCCGAGTATCTGCACCAGCAGGCCCGCTTTGCCTGGGGTTACGAAAAACCTGGCGATCTCACGCACGAAGAAGTGGTCAAAGAAAAATACCGTGGCATCCGGCCAGCCCCTGGTTACCCAGCCCAGCCCGACCACACGGAAAAACCCATCCTCTTTGATCTGCTGCAAGCCACCGAACAGACAGGCGTGGAGCTCACCGAAAGCATGGCCATGCACCCAGGCAGCGCCGTCAGCGGCCTCTACTTCAGCCACCCTGAGTCGCACTACTTCGGCATCAGTGTCCTGGGCAAAGACCAGATCACCGACTACGCAGCCCGCAAAGGCATGACCGTGGAGCAAACCGAAAAATGGCTCAGCCCCTGGTTAGGCTATTGATCACACGCATTACTCTGTAACACCCGCATCCACCGTCACATGGCAAAACCATGTGATCCGTGATGTCCGTGTAGCTCGGCATGCCGGATGATTTGAAATCATTTCGCGCATGGGGCAACCCTTTCAGGGTTGGTTCTGCATGCCGCTCTCCCAGGGGCTTCGTTCCTCAGCCCCTGGCTATTCGTGGAGAATCCCGCTGGGATTCAGATGAACGGCAGGCAGCCGAAAAGGAATGCAAATCAGCATTGAAGGCATCCTCCTGTAAAGGGTAGGATATCTCTCAAATATTTGCCTAACTTCACCGCATCATGTGGCCCTTTCATAAAACCAAGAAGCGTGAATACGAGACGCTGGGGGAATGGTCCCAGGAAGTCGGTGAGATGCCTGAGACCCCTGAAGGACAATCCAAAAGGATGGATGAGTTCATTCGAGTGCGGAACCAGATTTGGGAAAGGCACATTGCAACTCTAACACCTGAAGAACGGAAAGCGCTGAACAAAGGGACTCATGCTTCCATGTCATGGAAGAACGAAGCGCTGGCTCAGCCAGTCGCCAGCGAGCTTCATGATCACCTTGCAGCAAAGGGCCTCCCTGTCTTCTCGGTGCATATTGGCCTCTACCATGGTGACAGAATTGTCATGAGCGTCCGCATGCAAAAGGGTGGGTTAACACCCGAAGTTCAGCGAATGACACCCACTTACTATCGCGGTTATGAAATCAAGCTCAGTGAAGCAGCTTCGACGGAAAACATGGAACCAAGCGACTGCCATCCGTAAGTTGAACCCGTCGCGACCCATTCTACCATCTCCCGTTAATTCTGCCCCCCATCATGACACTCCACGAGATCCAAGATTACATCCATCGACTCCCGAACGTGACGACGACGGACAACTTCGGCTACCGCTTCTTCTGCTATGCCGCAGATCAGGTTAGACCTTTCATTAGCCTCATTGAGGAAGACAATGAGTATGACCGTCTATCGAACCTCACTCGTGAAGGCACCTTTCGTTTAAACATTGGCGTGAGCCGTGAGACCTTTAAGTCCCTTTTTCCAGAGAAGACGGAGGATTGGGATTACACGGAACTGAATCAAGTCATGCCGCATCCAGAGTATGCCTCTCATCACTTTGTCTGCGTCCTCAATCCCACGGGTGACACCCT
>JAOZVT010000654.1 GCA_025869455.1 Prosthecobacter sp. | reverse complement strand
ATGGTTGGGCCGTCTAGTTTGACAGGCTTTGATTCTCTACTGCAGGAGAACGGCAACAACATGGCTAGCAGGGGCAGCCAGTAGCTCAATCGCAGGGGAATCATGGCTGAATGGAGCGGATGTAGAATGCGTTGCAAGTTTCTGCACGCTACATCTGCATCCATGCCTATAGCGGACGGATGCAGGGGATGAAAAGAACAGCCCTGAGGGAATCGGGTCCGCTCAGGGCTGTTGGGAAGGGTTTGGAGCAATGAACTCAGCCTTTAAACCACCACGCAATGCACGCGGCTGATGCCTTCGATGGCCTCCAGCTCGCCGATCACGGAAGTGCTCGGAGTGGAATCCAGGGTGAGAAGGGTGAGGGCGGTGCCACCTTCTTTATTCCGGCTGAGGGACATGTCGGCGATGTTGATCTTGTGCTTGCCCAGGAGCGTGCTGTAGGCGGCGATCATGCCAGGACGATCCTGGTTTTCGATCAGCAGCAGGGTGCCTTCTGGGCGAGTCTCGATGTGGCGGCCATTGACCTTCACGATGCGTGGCTCTCCTGCGAAGAAGGTGCCGGCGATGCTAGCCGTCTCAGCGCCATTGCTGGCCTGGACTTCGATCAAGTCCGTGAACTCGCTGATGTCAGGCACTCGGCTTTCGGTAAAGCGCAGGCCTAGGCCTTCAGCGACACCATTGGCGTTGATGTAATTGACCTGTTCAGGACCGACGGCGCGCTCCAGGAATCCTTTGAGCACGGAGCGGGAGATAAGGGTCGTGTCGCCCGTGCCCACCTTGCCACTGTAACTGATGGTTACGCAGTTGGAGCGGGCTGGAGCGAACTGGGAAAGCAGACGGCCGAGGAGCTCGCCAAACTTCAAGAATGGGCCGAGATCGGAGAGGGTCTTTGGGTCCACATTGGGCATGTTCACGGCATTCACCACGGTACCCTGAAGTAGGTGCGCCTTGATGACTTCTGCGATCTCGATGCCGACGTTTTCCTGGGCTTCTTCGGTGGAGGCACCGAGGTGAGGCGTGAAAACCGTGTTAGGGGCGCTCAGCAGTGGGTAGTCAGCAGGTGGCGGCTCAACTTCGAAGACATCGAGCGCAGCTCCTGCGATGGTGCCGTTGGTGAGAGCTTCGGCTAAGGCAGCGTCGTCAATGAGGCCACCACGAGCGCAGTTGATGATGCGGCAGCTTTTCTTCAGGGAAGCCAGACGCTTGGCATTGATCATGTGCTTCGTCTCCGGCGTCAGCGGCATGTGCATGGTGATGTAGTCTGCCTGCACGATGGCGGCATCCAGGTCTTCACACAGCTCCACGCCGAGGCTTTCTGCGCGGTTTTTGGAAAGGTAAGGGTCATAGGCCACCACACGCATACCGAAGGCTTTGGCGCGTTTGGCGAACTCTGCGCCGATGCGGCCCATGCCAAGGACGACGAGGGTTTTGCCATAGACTTCCGTGCCCTGGAAGCTTTTGCGGTCCCATTTGCCTGCCACGATCGTGGCGTGGGCCTGGGGAGTTTTGCGGGAAAGCGCCATCATCAGGGTGAAGGCCTGCTCAGCGGTGGAGATGGTATTGCCACCAGGAGTGTTCATGACAACGACGCCACGCTTGCTGGCGACGGGAATGTCAATGTTGTCCACGCCGACGCCTGCACGACCGACCACCTTCAGATGCGGTGCGGCTTCAATCACCTTGGCGGTGACTTTGGCACCACTGCGAACGATGATCGCGTGGGCATCGCGAGAAGCTTCGACCATGGCGTCTTCCGCCTTGAGGTTCATGTTCACTTCGACGGAAAAGGACGGCTCCGCTTTGAGGAGATCGATACCTTTACTCGAAATGGGGTCGTTGTTACCGGCGATGAGAATCTTGAACTGCTGGGCCATAAGGGGGGCGCAGGTTAGGCGGCTTTGTGAGGGAGGCAAGTGGCAGGTGAATCTGACGAAGGAATCTCCACCGTTTGAAAGCCTAAGCGATGGCGCGGCAAATAGGAAATCCTGGTATCGGGGTGCAAGGGAGTGAAAATAATGCCTTTTTCCCCAGCAACCTTCAGGGTTAGCTTCAAGTCAGCGCTCAGGAATGCCCTTGCGCGTTGATTTAAGAATTGCGCCGCGCCGCACTACCTTTTGGAAATTACGCTACGTAAGTGATCGTCAAAATCCCGAACGTCATCGCCCTTGAAAGTTTCCATAATCGCCCTTAATCTGATCTCATGACCGCTGCCTCCATCGACATCAACAGCGTCCTTCAGAGCGCTCTCTCCATGCCACGTCCTGAGCGTTCCTACCTCGCCGAGCGTTTGTTAATCAGCCTGGAAGATGAGGATGAGATGCCGACGCATTGGCGCGAGGAAATGGACGCACGAGTGCAGCGTCGTGAACGCGGCGAAACACGCTCCTACAGCCACGAGGAGGTTATGGCTGATCTCGACTCCGCCATTGCCTGATGCGCCTGACTTACACGAGCGAAGCCAGGCTGGAAATCACCGAGGCTGGGGCTTACTACCGCCGCGTTAGCAAGGAGCTGGCTCATGAGTTTAAGCAACGGCTGACTGCCGCGTTGGAGGACATCAAGCGCAACCCTGAAACATGGAGAATGCTGGACGAGAAATACCACCGCAAACTCTTAAAACAGTTCCCCTATGGCGTCATTTATCATCTGCCGGAACCTGGCTGCATTGAAGTGGTGGCAGTGATGCACTTCAGCCGTGAACCCGACTACTGGCATGGCCGGGGTGCCTGAAAATCTTGATGAGCACAAAAAAGCCCGCCCCTTTTGCGAAGGGCGGGCCATAAGAGAACGAAAAATCCAGATTATTTGACGACTGGGGTCAGGACGATGTTGCGGTAGTCCACGTTGGTGTGGTCACCCTGGAGGAAGAGGGGGCCGGGGTGGAATTCGTCGCTGGTGAGGGCACCGCCTGTGCAGCCAAGAGCTGGCTGGTTATCAATGATGGTTTTGCCATTGAGGATTACGGTCACGTGGCGATCCACGAGGGTGATGTCCATGGTCTGCCATTCACCGATGGGTTTTTCTGCGGCCACCAGCGGTGTGATGCGGCTGTAAAGAGCGCCCATGTTATGAGGGTCCAGAGGTTTGCCGAAGCTTTCGGCCACTTGAATTTCATAAATACCACGCAGGTAGATGCCGCTGTTGCTGTTTTCCTGGGTGCGGACTTCGAGCTTCAGATTGAAATCTTCAAATTCTGCATCGGTGCGGAGATTGCCGAAGTGTTTGCCTTTTTCGACACGGTTGATCAACACGCCATCTTGGACGCTCCAGCCATTGTCACTGTCAGGATTGATCAATCTCCAGCCGGTGAGGTCCTTGCCGTTAAAAAGGGTGATGGGGGCAGCGTATTTGACTTTAGAAAGGTCGGGACGTGGGGGCAGGGCAGGGATGCGTTTGCCAGTGAATTCGGTTTGGCCAAAGGCTTTGCCGTCAGCTTTGGTCTTCACGGTGCTGCCAGTCAGGCTGTCGCCAGCGACTTTGACGGTGAGTGTTTCGGTGACTTTTTCAGTGATCTCTTTGCCTTCTTTGTTTTTGCGTTTGGCATTGGAAAGGCGGGTGATGATGAGGTCATCTCCTTCGATCTTGGTGCCATCGGTCGGCAGGACACTACCGCCTCCCCAGAGGACGCTGGAAGCCAGACCTCCGTCTTTTTCTTCCACCCCGAGCCAGCCTGCGCGGTCGCCTTGCAACGTGAGAGCCCAGCGGCCCATGAAAGGATTTTCGGCGGCTTGGGTCAAAGCGGTGAAGCCAAGGGTAGCCAGAAGGATGAGATGACGGCGTGAGGTGATCATATTGAGGTTGAGCAGTGAAAACGTCCCAAGATAGGGGGCGTCTTGCGAGGGAACTGGCTAATTTTGTTAGAGGGGTGCTGCCTAGCGCTGAAAAGGCAAGGGGTGAGCATTTTCCACAGGGTTTTTCAGGCGGAAATCGAGGTAACCACGAATAAAATCTGCATTCACCTCGGCTTGTGGATTCAGGCTGCGCCACTGCACGGCGGAGATGAAAAAGCTGTGGGTGAAAATGCTGATGTGGGAGTGGGTTTGAGTGGCCAGTTTGGCCATCAGGGCATCCGCACGGGCGATGAAGTCAGCAAAACTTTCAGCCCCTGGGCCATCACAATAATCAGGGTCCAATCGGTTCCAATAAGCCTTCGCTGCGGGTGTCCGCTGCGCCTCCGTGGTGTTGTTATAGGAGTGATGAGCTAAATAGGTGAACTCATGGACGGGCCACGTCTCCACGGGGACGTGAGGGTACTTTTGCAGCAAGGGCGCAGCCGTCTGATGAGTGCGGATGAAGGCGGATATGACGATCAAGTCCGGCGGCTTGGGGAATTGATCGGCCAAAACAAGGGCCTGTTTTTGGCCCTTTTCACTGAGCGGAATGCAGGCGGGGGTGCGGGAAATTCCGCCTGCATTGGCGATGCTTTCGCCATGACGAATGAGTTGAATGATAGGTGCGGTCACTTCTTGAGATCCTTCACACACTCGTCGTCCGGTGGGACGGAGTCACCCGTTTTATCGACGGGTTGATTGAAAAGGTAGTTCCAGACGGCTTCGTGCAGGTATTCGCCATTCGGACCTTTAGCCGCAGCTTTGCCGGGAGTGACGGAACTGTGGGCGCGTTTAGCATCGCCTTTGACATCGAATTGAGTGATGAGGCGGCGGCTGTTGGCGTAGGGCGGAGCACTGATGTCCACATCCACAATGGGGCCAAATTGGTTAAGGCCCATCATTTCCCAGGAGCGGCAGTAGTGGTCACCCGTCCAGCCGCTGTCGAGCACATGACTAAATCCGAAGTAACGATTGGCCGGGGTGGCGGAGGGAAGGCTCTGCCAGCTTTCCAATTGGTCACGCGGACCACAGAAGCAGACGACACGATCCACCTTTTGATGTTTGGCAAATCGGGCGGAACTGGTGGCTCCGTGGGAGGACCCTGAGATGATGACTTTATCCCAATTCAGTCCATCGCCTTTTTCGTTGATGAACTGTTCCCATTTGCCCTGGGGGTTTTCTTTGGAGAGCCATTTCACGAACTGAAAGGAGCGCTCCATCATGCCATCTGGCTTGGGAATGGCGCAGAGGTCGGAGAAATCTTCTCCAGTCGTGGCTTCCAGCCGCATGTTGCCGAGGGTGTTGCCATCGTCACGCCGTGCGGCGGGAATCATGCCAAACCATTTGTTAGCGTAATGGACCTGAATGGCGTGGAGGCCGTAGCTATTTACCTTTTCAAACAGCGTGCCGCTGTAACCCATGAGCCAGATGACCAGCTTGCCCTGTGGAGCCACTCGCGTGTCCACATTGGCATGCTGGATATCTTGAGGATTGCCTTTTTTATCCGCAAAGAGGAAACCAATCTCTGGATGCTCCTTAGCCCGTGGATCAATCTCGCTGGCGCGCTTGGTCAGATCATACCGCTGAGGGTTTGGATCATCGAAAGCGGGGGCGGCAGCGCTGAGTGAAAGCCAAGGGAGAAGGAGGCTGGTGAGCAGGATTGATTTCATCGGTTGGGTTATAAGACGGCTATTTCTTGGACAATTCTTCGGCGGACCACATGCCCACGCGCTCTTTGTATTTGGCGCGTAGTTTAGTGACTTCTTCCGGGTCCACAGGGGAGCCCGTGTGTTCCCATTCGCGGCGGATGTAAGTCAGCACGCTGGAGATGTCCTCATCCGATAACATCAAGAGAGGTGGCATGGCTAAATTCCAGGTGCGGCCTGAGACTTTGATGGGGCCTGCTAAGCCGTGGAGGACGATACGAGTCGGCACATCTGATTTGGCCAAAGCCCATTCACTGTCCACGAGAGGCGGGGCGAGTCCGTCTAACCCATACCCGTGCGGCTGATGGCAGGCGGCGCAGAGACCTGCGTAGATCGTCTTGCCTTTTTCAAATCGTGCCTGCTGGGCTTCGGTCAGCGGAACGATTTTTGGCGGTGGTGGTGCACCAGGTTTACCGACCCAGGCCAGACGTGCGCTGATGTTGGCAAAGAGTTTGGCCGAGGTTTTCTCAGTCACTGATTTTTTCAGGACGGCGAGGGAGGCGGGTTCTTTGTCCAGCCAAAGGAGTTTAGGTTTGGCGGCAGATTTGGAACTGCTGCCTGTATTGGCTAGGCCTTTGATCAAAGCTGCCTGGGCGGCGCTACCATTAGGGAGGCTGGCGGCTAAAGCTAAGGTATCTTCGAACGGTTGGGCCTTGTTCGCCATGGCGATGAGGCTGCCTAGGAGTTCGAAGGTCGGAGAGGTGCTGGCTTTATTCTCAGGCGTGGCTTGTTCTGCCAGGAGCTTGGCAAAGGCTTCTTCACGGCCACGAAGGCCGGTCATGGCACCTTCACGGACGAGGGAACTTTTGCCACCACCTGCGGCGATGAGTTTGGCCAGGGCGGCATCTGCATCGGGGAGTTTGAACCAGGATAACTTGATGGCCAATTGCGCCCGAACCAAGGTGTCCGTTTCGGCGGTCAAGGCGATCACATCAGGGGCGAGATCGCGACCCGCAAGACGGATAGCGGTTGCTTTAATGGTCGAATCTTTGTCTGAAAAAAGGGTGCGCAGAAGGTCGGGTGTCAGCGCGCCGAGGCCATCGAGCGTCCAGAGAGCATGGAGGCGTGCCAGTGGCTTGGCTTCTGCCGATTGGATCAAGGCGATCAGGGCAGGGGCGGCTTTTGCGTCTCCTGATTCGACTAACAAACGTTGTGCGGTGTCACGCACCCAACCGTTCTCATGACTGAGTAGGGCGATGCGCTCGGCGGTCTCTGCTGGTACACGGGTGGCTTTGACGGGATTGCCTTTGTTAGGAACAATACGCCAGATGCGGCCTTGATCGAAAGGCTGGTCAAGTTTGCGGGCTTCAATATTCGCAATGAGATAATGGGTCAGGAAGCTGCTGTGCTGAATGATACCGCGATACATGTCCACGATGTAAAGGGAACCATCTGGGGCATCCATGGCCTGGACGGGGCGGAAACGCTCATCGGTGGAACTCAGGAATTCGTGTCCCTGTGTGGCGTTTTTAGCCGTCAAAACGCCATCTTTTTCGCTGAGGATCATGCGCTTCACGATGTTGGCGGAGGGTTCAGGAATGAAAGCATTTCCACGATAGGCTGCCGGGAAGGCATCTCCACGATAGATGAGCGGGCTGCAGGTGGCGGTGGCTTTGGTTAGGGTGCCGTCTGCGCGCAGGGATTTCGGATCGTAACCGCGATTGACGCCGGGAGTCGGGTGAGATGGCCAAACGGTTTGATCTTCGACGACCTTGGCATTCACGCTGGTCGCATTGCGAAGCAGGGGATTGCGGGAGAAAGCTTCTGTCGGTAGCAGGTCGCTGCGGAGGAGGTCCGAGTTGTAGTTGAAGAACAGACGACCTTTGCTGTCCTGGCAGAGGCCGTATTGGCCGCGACCGAGACCGGTGTCTTTCTGCCAGACGCCACCACGAAGGCGGAAGCGGGAACTGTAACCTGCGCTCCAGATGGCGTTGTCCATGGTCCAAACCGGGGTGTTGGCCATGTGCTCAGGCTGACCACCGGCAGTGCCGAAATCTGTGGCGACGATCTCCTTCACATCAGCTTTACCGTCACCGTCGGTGTCTTTGCAGAAGTAGAGGTTAGGTGGCACTGCAACGAGGGCCCCGCCATTCACGGCCATGACTGAGCGCGGCATGACCAGCTCATCCATGAAGATACTGGCCTTGTCCATGCGTCCGTCACCATCGGTGTCTTCAAGCAATTTGATGCGGCCCAGAGGCTCATTTTCCGTGGTGCCTTCGACATCGCGCATGTAGCCGCGCATTTCGACGACGTAGAGGCGACCTTGATCATCAAAACTGATGGCAATAGGCGCTTCAATCATCGGCTCTGCTGCTACGAGTTCGATGTGGAAACCCTCTTCAACCTTGAAGGTTTTTAGCGCTTCTTCAGGAGAGAGCGGCTTTGGCGGTGGGAGCTTGAATTTGATTTCAACCTCCGTTGGTCCGGCATTTTTTGTGTGCAGCGCCAGCGCAGGTAGACCGATGAGGCCCACAGCT
>JAOZVT010000653.1 GCA_025869455.1 Prosthecobacter sp. | reverse complement strand
ATGCGTCTCGATGAGCAGCCTGCGCGCCTGCTTCTTGATGTGGGCAGGTGCATCTAAACTCAAAACACTTTTCAAGGCTTCGGGATTGTCTTTATCCAGCTTCACCACCTCAATCTTCTTCGCCTGCTTATGCTGCACCTTCCAAATGCGGCCATAATAATGGTCACGGTCCGGGCGCACGGCTGCATTGGCAGGGCCGTGAGTCGGGCCACGGGTGTCGTTATGAATGACAGCCTGGTTACAGAAATCCACCACATAAAGAGCACCGTCTGGACCGACACGTACCTCGATTGGGCGGAACCAAAGATTGGTGCTTCGGATGAATTCCGTCTGCTCGCGACCTGCTTCGCGATGAGCCTTGTACGTGACGCCATCCGGCTCAACCATGAACTGGCTGACGATGTTCAGAGTAGGCTCGGTGGTGAAATAGCTGTAGTTCCACTTCTCCGGCCAGGCACCGCCCTCATAAATGGCACATCCAGCCGCCGCCGTGTAACTACCCACTTGGTCGATCTGAACGTAGGCCTGCTTTTCCCAATGCATGGCGGGATAGGTAGGCTCATGCGGCAGCATGCCATTCGTGCCAACAACACCCGGCAGCTTCCCTTTTGCCAGAACATACTCGGGCAGGACGACGTGAATGAAGTGATTGCCACTGGTCGGCTGCGTATAGAAAACTTGGCCATCCGAAGTGATGTCTAAGCCCCAGGTATTACCGCCCCGAGAGGCATATTGCTCAATCGCACTGCCATCAGGCTTAAACCGCACCACCCCTGCACCAATCGGGCCAAAGCTCTTGCTACCGTCCCCAGAGGTCACGTTATCGCTGCTGGAATAACCATGTGTAGCGTAAATCCAGCCATCCAGGCCCCAGCGCATATTGTTGATCACCGCATGGGTATCTCGGATGCCCAGATTCGTGTAAATCTTGGTGCGCTTGTCAGCTTTATCATCGCCATCAGTGTCCTCGAAGTACCAGATGTCCGGCGCAGCGCTAACAATGACACCCTTCTTGTAAAAGACGCTGCTGGTCGCCAATTCGATCTTATCGGCAAAGACCTGTTTCTTGTCCATGATGCCGTCACCGTCAGTATCTGTGAGAATAGAAACACGATCCATCGGGTCACGCTGATATTGCCCAGGCTTCACAGAGCCGGAATCCATCCAGCTTTCCACATTGGCCTGACGCAGACCATTCGGGTATTCAGGTGTCTCGACGACCCAGAGGCGGCCTTTTTCATCCCAATTAATGTTCATGGGATTGTTGATGAGCGGCTCTGAGCCCACCAGCGAGATATCGAAATCTGGATGCACCTCTAGCTGCTTAAGCAGATCCTGCGGACGTGGTGCCCCACCATCGGCATAGCGGAGTGCATCGCCGAGTTCCTCAGGCTTGCAAAGTTCGTCAATGTTCTCGCGCTTCCCAGCCCAGGCGATGCCACGCAGGATGGCGGTGCGGACACCATCGTGAGAGAAGTTTTTGTACCAGTGCCCAGGAATGCAGGTGAAGGCACGGTAGTTATCCTTCTCGTAAGTCCACATCTGCGGCTGAATGTCGTAGATGTTCACCCCTTTGTGTTTGGCCACAGCCTCAGCAGCACGTTCCTGAGCTTCCTTGTTCCCCTTACCCCCAGTGTCTTTCGCATTCGGCGTGTAAGCGGCAGCCAGCACTTTTGCCTCTGGCAGCATGTCCATGTCGTAATAAATTTCGTCGTCGAGATCGAAATTAGAAATGTCTCTCGTGATCGGATTTTCACGATCCGTGAAGTAAAGGCTCATGGGCGCTTCCAGCCATTTCGTCCGGCTGAAATTCCAGGAGCCACCGATGATATTCTTGTACCAATCGTGATCACGCGAGACCGCTGCGGCGTGAATGACCACAAGCCCGCCACCCCGCTTCAAGAACTCCATCAGATTTTTCCGCTCTTCGCCAATCTTGATGTTTCCGGCCTCCTGAGCGTGCAGAATAAGCACATCCGTCTTATCCAGTTGCTCCTTGGTCGGGAATTCCATCCCGCCATCCGCCTTGGCCCCGCGCTCATTGAGCATGGGCACCCAATCCTTGAGAAATTGCGGGAAATCGTGGGCACCAGGAGCGTGAGATTTCTTCCCTGCCCGGATAAAGACTCGCAGAGGGTCCGCCGCGATGGACGAATGCAGAATGACGAATGACGACAGCAGAACCGCTGCTTGTTGGAGGAATCGCTTCATGGTTGTTTTTATGCTATGCGATATCAACGGTCGCTGTGAAGACCATTTACGCACCGGGCACTATCGGGAATGCACATGGTTAAACCCGGATTCCGCGATTCAGCGCGAGACAGCGGCAAAAAAGCCTGCGACTCAGACGGTTCGGAGACTGCGGGACTGTATTAAAAATACTGGACCGACAGGCACCGAGCCGAATGAGGCCAGGATTTGCAGACGATGGCAGCGATCAATCGGGGAGTTCGGGTTGAAACCGCCTTCGGGTGACATTTCGATTGCCAAGCCTCCCAGGCTAAAGAGAATCGGGCCACGTCGTTTTTTTCCGACCAATCCTGAACCAAGAATCCTGAACCTACCAATTCCTATGGGCAGACCCGTCACACTCTTCACCGGCCAGTGGGCCGACCTCTCCTTCGAAACCATGCTGCAAAAGGCCAAGGCCTTCGGTTATGACGGCCTCGAACTCGCCTGCTGGGGTGACCATTTCGAAGTGGATAAAGCCGATCAGGCCTACTGCGACGCCAAACGTGCGGCTCTACAAGCCGCAGGTCTGCAATGCCACGCCATTTCCACTCACCTCGTGGGACAGGCTGTGTGTGACAACATTGACCCGCGCCACGCCCAGATCCTGCCAGCTCATATCTATGGCGATGGCGAACCTGAAGGCGTGCGCCAGCGTGCGGCGGCTGAAATCATCAAGACCGCTCATGCGGCCAAACGTTTTGGTGTGAGCGTGGTAAACGGCTTCACCGGCAGTTCCATCTGGCACCTCGTCTATTCCTTCCCACCGAACCTCCCAGGCCAGATCGACGCTGGTTATGCAGACTTCGCCAAGCGCTGGATCCCAATTTTTGACGAGTTCCAGAAGCTCGGCGTGCGCTTCGCTCTCGAAGTCCACCCCACAGAAATCGCTTTTGACATCGCCAGTGCTGAGCGTGCCCTCCAGGCCGTGGACTATCACCCAGCCTTTGGCTTCAACTACGACCCGAGCCACTTCGGCTACCAGGGCGTGGATTATGTGAAGTTCCTCTACAAGTTCAGTGACCGGATCTATCACGTACACATGAAGGATGCCGCCTGGAATCTGGGTGTGGACGCTGGCGTCTTCGGTGGTCACGTGGATTTCCACAAACCCAGCCGCTACTGGGACTTCAAGTCCGTGGGTCGTGGAAACATCAACTTCGAGAAGATCATCCGCGCCCTCAATGACATCGAATACGGTGGGCCATTGAGCGTCGAGTGGGAAGATGGCGCGATGGACCGCGAATTCGGGGCCGCCGAATCCGCCGCCTTCGTCAAGAAGCTGGATTTCCCACCTTCGAAAATCATCTTCGACGCCCAGTTCGCCGAGAACAGTAAGTAAATTGTCACCCCATTTAAAACCGGGAGGTGCCTCGCGCTTCCCGGTTTTTTCATGAATGAGCCTCCCCTACGTAAGCCTATGAAAACCAGAACCGAAGACGCAAATCTTGAAGGGGCAGAATTTATCAACACGAATCTCAGCGGGGCACTCTTCCGGGATATCAATTTAGCGAATTCACAATTTCTCGACGTGAATTTAACGGCTGCCAAATTTGAAGATGTGGCGCTTACGGGGGCCGTGATTCGCAACGCGAATTGTACGAATGTCTCCATTGAGGATGCCAACTACGAGGGAATGCAAATCGACGGCATTTTAGTGACCGACTTACTCCGAGTTTACTCAGACAACCTGAAGAAGCCTGATTGATCTCGTCGTCAGGCTTGCTACTGGGTAGCGATGGTTCCACGCAAGTTTGTCGCCCACCCTTTTGATTACCACCAGGAGCTCGATGTCCGCATCGAAAACCTGACGAATGAGGGTAGCGGTGTCGCGCGGGTGGATGGCTGGGTCGTCTTTGTCCCCTTTGCCCTGCCCGGCGAGCTTGTCCGCTGCCGAATCTACCGCAATCACAAAAATTACAGCAATGCGGACCTTGTGTCTGTGATTGAGCCCTCCGTGGAGCGTGTTGACTCCCTCTGCCCCCTGTTTGGCACCTGCGGCGGCTGCCAGTATCAGCACCTGGAATACAGCAAGCAGATCGAATGGAAACGGCGGCAGGTGGAGGAATTGCTGAAGCACATGGCCAAAATCGAGCACCCCGTGCTGCCGGTGATTGCCTCGCCCAAGCAGTATGAATACCGCTCCAAAATCACGCCGCATTTCCATAAACCCAAAGAGGGGGAGATCGGGGCCATCGGCTTTCTGCGAGTAGGCACGCGCAATGCCATGGTGGATGTGGAGCAGTGCCCCATCGCCATGCCGCAGCTCAATGAGCAGCTCACGGTGGTGCGTGCAGAGGCACGAGCCAATCAAGACGCCTTTAAAAACGGAGCCACCCTGCTGATGCGTGCCGCCGTCAATGGCGTGCTGACCAAGGCAGATCAAATCGCCATTGAGCAGGTGGGCGATGTAAAATTCGAATTTCAGGCGGGTGATTTCTTCCAAAACAATCCTTTTATCCTGGCAGATTTCGTGGGTTACGCCGTGAAGGAAGCACAAGCCGCAGGCGCACGTTATCTCGTGGATGCTTACTGTGGCAGCGGGCTTTTCGGCATCAGTGCCGCCAAGCATTTCGAGGAAGTGCTCGGTGTAGAACTTTCTGAAAGTGCGGTGCGTAAAGCCGCCCACAATGCCGAACTCAACAGCCTAACGAACTGTCGTTTCATCGCCGCAGACGCACGCGAAATTTTCAAAGCCGTCCCCCATGCCCGGAGCGACACCGTGGTAATCATTGATCCCCCGCGCGCGGGTTGCAGTGAAGAATTCCTCCAGCAGCTCTTTGCCTTTGACCCCAAACGCGTGGTGTACATCTCCTGCAATCCAGCCACTCAAATGCGTGATTTAGTGCTTTTTACGGCAGCCGGATTCCAACTGGAAAAAGTGCAACCCTTTGACCTCTTCCCGCAGACCAAACACCTAGAGTGTGTGATGACGCTGAAGAAAATCTGAAGCCCAACGCTCCTACTCACCCGCCAAAGCTGCAACGATAGCTTTGACGTTGTGCGTGAACATGGTTTCAAATGTGTGCGCCTCCAGGGAGGTGCCATCAGCAATCAAGACCTGACCCGTCTTCACTCCGGTGCTGCGCACAATTTCGGTGAGCACTTTCGGATTCGCCTGATCCTCTGGAAACACAGCCTTCACCTTGTATTCACGAATGGTCTGAATGGTTTCTGCAATGTGTTTCATGGAGGCATCATCACCACGCCCAATGCCGAGAACCGAGATGGGTTCGAAGCCATATTCTTTGCAAAAGTAACCAAAAGCCGCGTGTGCCGTGACCAGCTTACGATCACTACGCGGAATGGTGGCGATTTGCTTTTGCGCCCAACTTTTCAGCTCACTGAAACGCGCTGAAGCGGCCTTCGCACCACTGGCATAAACGTCCGCATTCGCTGGGGCTGCGGCAGAAAACGCATCCGCCAAAATACGTGCGGCCCGCTTCATATTTTCAGCACTGTGCCACCAATGTGGATCCGCCCCGTGATGATGGTGATGATCGTCTCCATCCTCCTCATCATCGTGATTGCACTGAGCTGAGATGGACGGGATTTTTTCACCGACTTCCAGGATCTCAACGCCTGCTCCCAGACTGTCACGCAACTTGGGCAGAAAGCTTTCCAGTTCCTTGCCAGACGCTAAAACCAGTCGTGATCCGCGCATCGCGGCTAGGTCTTGAGGCGATGGCTCAAAGTGATGAATGTCACGACCAGGTTTCATGATTTCCACCACCACCACCTGATCTCCACCGACTTGACGAGCCAGATCAGCCAAAAGCGGATGCAAACTCGCCACCTTCAGGGGTTCAGCATGAACATTCAGTGCTGCAATGAAGAGACTGAAAATGAGAAATAAGGATCGAGTCATGATGAGAAAGAGGAGGGTGAAATTCAGCACAAGCAGACAGCACCAAAAGGAAGTGGCCTCAAAACATACTGACATAAAACGCAGCACGCGAGAGCTTATTTCGTAAATTAGTTGCATTTGCAAATTGATTGCTTTAACAAATTTAGCCGTCGTGTGACGGTCATCCCCTCTATGAAAAACCCTCTCAGCACCGGTGCATTTTTGTCGTTGGCCATTGTTTTTGGCAGCTCTGTCACGGCCTTAGCTCAGACTGCGACCACCACCCTTCAGCAGGCAGCCAATCAGCCTGCGGCCGCCGTCGAAGAAACCACTCTCGACGAAATCATTGTCACCGCGCCTCTCGGCCGGACCTTGTTTGAGCAGGCTCAACCTGCCTCCGTGTTGACGGGCACGAAACTCCAGTTGGCCCTAGAACCCACCCTTGGGCAGACCCTCGCACGCCAGCCAGGAGTGAGTAGCAGCTACTTCGGCCCCGTGGCCAGTCGCCCGGTGATCCGTGGCTTGGATGGCGACCGAATCCGTGTTTTACAAAATGGCCTGAACACCATTGATGCCTCCGGCACGAGTGTGGATCACGCGGTGAGTTTTGATGTTTCCAATGTCACCAGTCTGGAAGTGGTGCGTGGCCCAGCCACCTTGCTTTATGGCTCCAATGCCATTGGTGGCGTCGTCAATGCCCTGGATAACCGAATCCCCACGGAACGAATTGACGGCATTCACGGCAGTCTGGGTGGACGCTATTCCTCAGCCGACAATGGCTATGGTGGCAATGTGATGGTAGAAGGTGGAGATGGCCCCATTGCGTTTCATTTTGAAGCATTCAGCCGCATGGCAGAGGACTTGGCCATCCCAGGTAATTCGCTCTCAGATCGTTACCGAAAACAAACAGGCGAAGCTGGCTCAGAAGGACACCTACCAGGCAGCAACCTGCGCTCAGAAGGGATCTCTGGAGGACTCAGTTTCATTGAAGATTGGGGCTTCATCGGGGCTTCTCTTTCCACCTTTCATACCAACTACGCCTCCCCCGCTGAAGAGGGCATCAGCATTGATATGGAACAGGTACGCGTCGATGTACGGGGTGCCTTTTATGAGCCTATGCCTTGGATCAAGGAGATCAATTACCGCTTTGCTTGGTCTGAATACGAGCACACCGAATTTGAAGGCACTGAACCAGGAACCGTTTTCAAAAACGAAGGCTGGGATGGTCGTGTGGAGGTGAAGCATGAGAAGATCGCGGGGATGGAAGGCGTCATCGGTTACCAAACGGATGGCAGTGATTTTTCAGCCTTGGGTGATGAGGCTTTCCTTCCTGCCGTCAACACGCGGTCTAACAGCCTCTTCATTTTTGAAGAACTTCCTGTTGGGCCTGTGAGAATGCAATTTGGGGCTCGCTATGAGCATGTCAGCGTCGAATCTCTCAATTCGGACAATCCCGCCTTTGGCACAGGGCAGACACGCAGCTTCGACAATTTGAGTGCTTCACTCGGCGCGGTTTATAATCCTACCGATGATTATGCCATCGCCCTGTCCGCAACTTATGCGGAGCGCGCACCGACCTACCAAGAGCTGTTTGCCAATGGGCCGCACATTGCGACTGGCGTCTTTGAAACGGGCGATTCGAAACTCGATGTGGAGCAATCCATCGGCATTGATTTGAACTTTCGTAAACGCACGGGTTGGGTCACCGGGAGCATCGGCGGCTACTACAATCGCTTTAACAACTACATCGGCCTCTTTCCAACGGGGGGCGTGGATGCTGGCAGTGGATTCCCGATCGTTGGATATCGCTCCACAGATGCCGAATTCATAGGCGCTGAACTGGATGCCACCGTGCATCTTTTGCATCCCCTCACAGATGAAACACCTCCCGCAGATCAGACCAATCTAGATCTAGAATTCCGGGCAGACATCGTGCGCGCTCGTGATTTAAAAACCGGAGATCCATTGC